>CABXNE010000008.1 GCA_902513515.1 uncultured SAR86 cluster bacterium | reverse complement strand
GAACAGAATCTTCTTTATATGGATTTATGACTTTTGCTCAAAAAGGCGCGATAGCATTTGCAGCAGTTTTGCTTGGCATGGTACTAACTCAAATTGGTTTTGAACCTAACGAGGTTCAGTCTGAGCAAACCTTATCAGAGTTAAAATTTATTATGACTTGGATACCTTTAGTAGGTATCTTTATTAGTTTTGTATTGGTTTCTTTTTACCCTATCGACAAAAGCTTTCATCAAAAATTAATCAATGAAATTGAGGAAAGGAAGCCAACCAATGGATGAAATTAACTGGGGGGTAATTGGTCCAGGGTCCATAGCCACAGCATTTGCTCAATCTATAAAGACCGCAGAAAATTCTAGATTAATTAGTGTATTTGGAAGAAATCCAAATAAAACAAACAGTTTTGCCGAAAAGTTTCACATAGATGCTCATCATAACTTGATTGATTTTATATCCTCAGCGGAAATAGATGCTGTATATATTGCAACTCCTCATAGCGAACATTTTTTTTATACGTTAGAAGCAATCAAAAGTGGCAAGCATGTCCTTTGTGAAAAACCATTCACCATGAATGCCTACGAGAGCATGATTCTTTTGGATTTAGCCAATTTATCAAATGTATTTTTAATGGAAGCATTTATGTATAGAACCCATCCTCAGACAAAAAATATTCTAGATAACTTAAATTTTATTTTAGACGCTAAAGAAAAAGTTTTGATTGAAGCCTCTTTTGGGTTTAAGGCAGATGTATCGGCTGACCATAGACTAAGAAACCCTAACTTGGGAGGAGGGGCAATATTAGATATTGGGTGTTATCCGCTCACAATGGCCAAACTGATAGCCGGTCATTTACAGGGCTTATTTTTTCTAGACCCAAAAAATCTTTCTGCAAAAGGCCAGTTAGATACAACCGGTGTTGATCTCCAGTCACATGCCCATCTAATATTTTCTGAGACCATCGAGGCAAAAATAAGTTGCGCAATTAATGAAGAGCTTTCTAATAATCTTCTGATATCAAGCGGCGAATATTCCATCAATGTTCCTGAGCCATGGCATTGTGGACAATTCCAAGAAGGAAAATCATCTATATATTTATCGCATGCAGGCAATAACCAAAGAGAAATTAAATGCATTGATGAATCTGGCTTATTTACAAGAGAGATCGAGCATGCAGCAAAGTGCATCTTAGAAAATAAAATAGAATCTGAATTTATTTCACATGCTGAGACCCAAAGTAATATGTTTTGGCTTGATAGGTGGAGGCAAGAAATAAAAATAGAATGTCCAAAAAGCTCTATTAACTACTCTCCAATATTTAAATCCCAAGCTTACTTATTACAAAAACCACAACTTGAAAACGTTCAAGTACCAGGCGTAAAAAAGCTTGGTTCAAGATTAGCTTTAGGGTGTGATAACCAAACTTCTGATCTTCATGCGTTTACGATGTTTGACCATTTCTTTGGTTCTGGCGGCAGAATTTTTGATACTGCTTATATATATAACCATGGAAAGGGCGATAAGTATCTTGGCGATTGGATAAACTCTAGGCAGTTAGAAAAAGAGGTTATAGTTCTCGGCAAGGGAGCTCATACACCCGAATGTGAGCCCAAGTACATCCGTCCTCAAATACTGGAATCTCTTGAGCGCCTTCAGGTTTCAAAATTTGACATCTTCTGTTTGCACAGAGATAACTTAGATGTTCCAGTAGATGAATTTGTAGATGCAATAGATGAAATTAAAGATGAGGGTTTAATTGATTTAATAGGTGCATCAAATTGGGAACTAGAGAGATTTTCACAAGCAAGAACTTATGCAATTCAAAATAAAAAAGAACCATTCAATGTACTTAGCAATAATTTTAGTTTAGCTGAAATGGTTGAACCGGTATGGCCAGGATGTGTCGGAGTTAATGATGCTTATTTAAAATACCTAATTGAAGAGAGCATAATGTTATTTCCTTGGTCTTCTCAAGCAAGAGGATTCTTTATTAAGAAAAAAGAGATAATGTCCAATGAGCATTTTTCAAATCCTACCTTGGATGAAGAGATGAGAGTTTGGCACTATGAAATAAATTTAAATAGAAGGCAGAAATGCTTTGAAATAGCCGAACAAAGGAATGTGCAACCCATCCAAATTGCCCTTGCATACGTACTGCACAAATCTCATCTAATTTTTCCACTGATTGGACCAAGAACTATCTTTGAAACCAACAGTTCCATTCAAGCATCAAAAATCGAACTATCTGCTAAAGAACTTCTAGCACTTGCTCAAGATTGATGATGGCTTTCAGATGAATATTTTCTGAGGAAGAGCCAATAAAAATTTGATAAGAACCTCCTCTAATTTGCCAGGTTTTAGTATCTACTGACCAATGAGAGAAATTTCTGGGGGTTAGTCTTATTTCTAAATTTTTAACTTCATTTAACTCTACATTTGTTTTAACAAAACCTTGCAAAGTCTTTAAAGGCTCATCAGGCAGAGGATCTGAAAAGCCTACATAGCATTGAGCCGTTTCTAACCCCGTCATATTTCCAGTGTTTTGAATGGTAAATTTGCATGATACTTCCATATTGCTCTCTATCGTTACATCGATATTCTCATATTTAAATTTCGTAAATGACAGACCATGACCAAAGCAAAATAAAGGCTTTGTAGAATTCTTTTCATACCACCTATAACCAACTAAGAGTTTTTCATCGTAGTTCATTTGCAAATCCATTCCAGGATATGATTTATAAGCTGGAGTATCCTCAATGTTTTTTGGGAATGATGTTGGCAATTTCCCAGATGGATTAACTTCGCCTGATAAAATATCAAACAAAGCATTTCCAAATTCTTGCCCAGCAAACCATGTTTGTATTATGGCATTTGCCTTGTTTGCCCAAGGCATGTTAACTGGCGACCCTGTATTTATAACCAAGGCTGTATTTTGGTTGGCTTCTAAAATTGCTTCAATTAATTTATTTTGATTAGCAGGCAAATCAAAATTAGCTCTGTCGTTTCCTTCCGTTTCCCAATCTGAATTGGTCCCTACTATCAAAACAACTTCTTCTGCATTTGATGCAGCTTCTATGGCCTCTGCAAATAAATCTACCTCATCAGGAGGCCGGCAACCTATATAGACAGCAGGGAAACTTCCTTCAAAATGATACTGCATTTCAATTCTATAAGTTTTCCCTTTCTGAAAATCTGCGATGCTTCTTCTAGAAGCAGAGCCAAAAGTAAAGAAGGCTTCACCTGGATCTGTATTATTCCAATTATCAATTAGCTCCTTGTCATTAATTAGTAAACGGCATTGACCAATGCCAAAAATTTCAAATTCATGTTGACCAGAAATATCTGGAGTATATTCACAAGAAAACTTTACAGAAATATTTGGCCTTTCTTCTTTTGAGATTACATCCTTTGCAAAGCCTTCAAAAACCCAAAATTTACTCCCTATCAAGCGCTCTTCTAAAATTAAGCCCTCATTAAAATTATTTCCATCAAAGTATTCAACCAAGAAACCATCTGTATCAGCCATTAGCTTTTCATTGATCCTTGGGAGATATTTATGCGTATGACAACCCTTGGAGTACAAAATTTCTGTTTCAGATCCAAGTCTTTGTTGGAGTGCTTCAAGAGGGTGAATTTGATAGTGAGGTCTCAGGCTCGCACTGCCACCACCAATAATTTGTGCCTCTTTAGCATTAGGACCAATAATTGCCAGTTTCTTAATATCTTTTTTAAGAGGCAGTAAGCCTTCATTTTTTAAAAGAACCATTCCATCTGCTGCAGCTTTTCTTAATAGCTTTCTATGTGCCGGCCGATCAAGAGCTTCTTCATTTTTAATATTTGGTTCATCGAAACGTTTAGAAAATTCTGCAACTGATAAGATTCTTTTAACTTTATCATTAATCAAATCTTCAGAAACTTTTTTAGCTTTAACAGCACTAATTAGAGCTTTCCCCCAGACATTTCCAGGCCCTGGCATTTCAAGATCTAACCCACCATTTGCATTTTCTTCGGTTTCAAGGGCAGCCCCCCAGTCACTAACAACATATCCATCAAAACCCCATTCTTTCTTTAAGATTTGAATTAATAATTCTTGATGAGAACTACAATAGATATTATTTAATTTGTTATATGCACTCATTACAACTTTTGCATTTCCTTGCTTGACGCCCATCTCAAATGGAAGTAAATATATTTCTCTCAGAGTTTTCTCATCAATATTAGAGCTTATTGAATGTCTCTCATACTCAGTATCATTCCCAACAAAATGCTTTAAACAGGCTGCAACATCTTGAGATTGAACGCCCTGAACATAATTGGTTGCAATTTTTCCAGTTAAAAATGGATCCTCAGAGAAACTTTCAAAATGCCTCCCTCCCAAAGGATGTCTGTGAATATTTATGGTTGGGCCTAATAGAACATCAACATCTTTTGCTTGAGCTTCTTCTCCCAAAGCAACTCCAATTTTCTTAATCAGATCGAGATCCCATGTAGATCCTATTGAGATAGCGCAAGGGAAACAAGCAGAAGATTTTCCTGAATTAGAATCTCCCCGCACTCCATTTGGACCATCGGACATTTTGATGCTTGGAATATTTTTTTGCTCAATTTTATTTGTGTACCAGGAATTAAAACCACTGAGAAGAGAAACTTTTTCATCTAAGGTTAAATGATTGATGATTTGATCTATTTCTTTCATGAGTTAATCTTAATTCCTTTATAACTAAAAACACACTCTTATATGTCAGTAGAGTTTATTACTTTCTTTGCAATACTTTCTTTTTTGACATCCTTGCTTACTTCTATTTTTAGTGTTGGTGGAGGCATAATTATGCTTGTTGCTTTAGCTCAATCTTTTTCACCAGGAACCCTTATTCCGCTTCATGGATCGATTCAATTGGCTAATAATTTATCAAGAGTATTTGTATATAAGGAGTTCTTTCAATGGATTCTCATAAAGAATATTTTAATTGCTACTATTTTTGGTGCTGTGGCAGGAATTTTTTTATTTGGTTCTTTGTCAGAGCAAATACTTTTATGGTTAATAGCTGGAACAATAATTTTCTTTACATGGGCTCCATTAGATAATTTTATTCTTTCGGTCATGCGAAATGATTGGTTTTGTGGATTTATATCTGGCTTCGCAGGTATTTTTGTTGGCGCAAATGGACCATTGGTAACTGCATACATGAGAACAAAGAAATTATCACCAGAAGTGCTAGTAGCAAATCATGGAGCAGTTATGATTTTCCAGCATGCCATTAAGATACTTTTATTTACTTATTTTTTTAGTTTTTCCATTCAAGATTACCTTCTCTTTATCTTTATTTTGGCTATAGCTGGATTTGCAGGCGCAACTTTAGGCAAAAGATTAATATCTACAATTACATACGAGAGTTTTAATATCTTTTTAAAATTACTTTTATCATTTTTAGCATTGATGCTGGTGATCTAAATTTTAAAAATTCCTTTGAAAGTGCATTAGAGTAAAATTCTTCGTACAATAAATAAGATATATTTAATGTGGGGGTGCATTAATGAAATTAATAGCTGGTTTGTTTGGACTTCATAATTTTTTTGATGGCGATATAAATTCATATATTGATATTTCTCAATCTGCAGAGGAAATCGGGTTTCATGGCGTCAGTCTTACTGATCATGTTGTAATGGGAAAGAATCTTAATAAATATCCCTTTGGAACTTTTCCTTTGCCTTCTGAAGCCCCATGGTATGAGCCTTTAACTGTCTTAACAATGATTGCTTCACACACTACCAAATTACACTTAGGCACCGCAGTTTTAATTGCTCCCTTAAGAAATCCAGCCTTATTAGCAAAAACAGCCGCAACAATAGACACTATTTCAAAGGGCAGGTTGGAATTAGGGGTTGGTATGGGATGGCAAGCAGAGGAGTATCATACCGCAGGTGTTCCATTTGAAAAAAGATCTGAAATTTTCTGGGAGACGTTAGAAATCTGCCAATTATTATGGGAAAAAAGCCCTGCTTCTTTTGAAGGCAATACTTTTAAATTTAATGATATCTGGTGTCAACCGCAGCCAGTTCAGGGATCAGACTTACCATTATTATTTGGTTTAAAAATGACCGAAATAAATGCACAAAAAATATCAAAGATTGGTCATGGATGGATTCCAATAAAAACTGATGCGGACTTTATTGCAAGCGGAAAAGAATTATTAAGTTCTGCCTTCAATGAAAATAATAGAACAGAAATGCCAAGGATTAGAGGGCAATTACCTACACAGATTGATGATTCTGGAGCGCCCAATCTAGAGCTAACCCTAAAGCAAGCAGAAAAGTCTATTGCTGCTGGGCTGACTGAAATTGAGATATTTCCAATTAATTTTGTTCGTTCGAAAGATGACATTGCCCCAGTTTTAAATGCTATAAGTGATTTAAGTAACTTGTAATTAAATGGATCAGCAGAAAGCGAGGGTTTTATGAAGAAAGTATTTTTTTTAATTATTTTTATCCCAATTTTTTTAGGAGCAAATACTATGGAAATAAATAATGAAGCCAAAAAAGTTATTTACCAATATGCTGAAATTGTAGATTCAAGAAATTTTGAAGAGTTGGATTCAATTATGTGGACTGATTTTTCTATGACAGGTGGCTACGACTTAAAAGGTATTGAGGGTTTTATGGGCGCAATGGATTATTTAGTTGCGACATATAGTAAGACTATGCATTTTATTGGAAACATAGATGGATCTTGGGAAGGAGATATTTATAAAGGAAATACATATTGCATAGCAAGCCACATATTTGAAGAAAATGGAGAAATGAAGAAATTAGATATGGGGATTATTTACGAAGATACCCTTGAAAGAAGAGACGGCATTGTTAAATTTGTAAATAGAAATTTTAATTTGCAATGGCAAAAAACAGATACTATTGAAACGCCTCAATAACGTTTAGATATTTACCAATACATATAAAATATGTAAGATTTTTATATACCACAGCTTTTTAGTGGGATTTTAACTTTGGTTTTGGAAATTAATTATGAGTAAAGCAACAGAAAGCAAATGTCCAGTTATGCATGGAAGCCTTTCTTCCAATAGTTCAAGTGGAACATCTAACAAAGATTGGTGGCCCAATCAATTAAACCTCAGCATCTTGCATCAACACGATCAAAAAAGTGATCCAATGGATGAGGGTTTTGATTATGCAGAAGAATTTAAGAAACTTGATTATGATGCATTGAAAAAAGATCTTCATGATCTGATGACTGATTCTCAGGACTGGTGGCCCGCTGATTATGGTCATTATGGCCCTTTATTTATTCGAATGACTTGGCATGCTGCTGGGACTTATAGAAGTGGAGACGGTCGAGGTGGAGGAAATTCAGGAAATCAACGTTTTGCTCCTTTAAATAGTTGGCCAGATAATGGTAATTTAGATAAATCTAGAAGATTGCTTTGGCCTATCAAGCAAAAATATGGCAAGAAGATAAGTTGGGCAGATTTATTTATTTTGGTCGGCAATGTGGCCATTGAATCAATGGGTGGGAAAACATTTGGTTTTGGTGGAGGTCGTCCTGATATTTGGGCGCCAGAAGAAGATATTAATTGGGGGGCAGAAACAGAGTGGCTCACTAATGAAAGATATAGTGGAGTTCGAGATTTAGCTGATCCTCTAGGAGCTGTTCAAATGGGTTTAATTTATGTAAATCCTCAAGGCCCAGATGGAGATCCTGACCCAGTTGCAAGTGGAAGGGATGTTAGAGAAACTTTTAGCAGAATGGCAATGAATGATGAAGAGACGGTTGCCCTTGTAGCTGGTGGACACACATTTGGTAAAGGTCATGGTGCAGGTCCAGAAGATCATGTTCAATCTGAGCCTGAAGGCGCACCATTAGAAAATATGGGATTTGGATGGCAAAGTAGCCATGCATCTGGAAAGGGCAGCGATACTATTACAAGCGGCTTTGAAGGAGCTTGGACTGCTGATCCTATAAAATGGGATAACGGATATTTTGATCTTTTATTTGGTTATGAATGGGAGAAGGTAGAAACTCCAGCTGGTAAGATTGTTTGGCATGCTATTGATCAAAAAGAAGAAGATATGGCACCAGATGCTGAAGATCCATCAAAACGAGTTCCAACCATGATGACAACCGCAGATATGTCAATGCGAGAAGATCCTGCTTATAGAAAGATTTCTAAGCGTTTTCATGAAAATCCTGAAGAGTTTGCAGATGCTTTTGCTCGCGCTTGGTTTAAATTATTGCATAGAGATATGGGACCCAAAGGTAGATATCTCGGACCAGAGGTTCCAGATGAGGAATTGATTTGGCAAGACCCGATTCCATCTGGCAAGACTGATTATGATATTAACAATGTAAAAAAATTAATATCAGATTCAGGGCTTTCCATTCAAGAAATGGTAGAGACAGCCTGGGCAAGCGCTTCAACATTTAGAAACTCAGATCTTAGAGGAGGAGCCAATGGTGCAAGAATTCGTTTAGCTCCCCAAAAAGACTGGGAGGCTAATAAACCTGAGCAACTCTCTAAAGTCTTGCCAATTTATGAAAAGATTTCATCTGATACAGGGGCATCAATTGCTGATGTTATCGTGTTAGCTGGAAATGTTGGTATAGAGAAAGCTTCAGGCTCTGAGGTTCCATTTACTCCTGGTCGAGGCGATGCTTCGCAGGAGCAAACTGATGTCGAATCATTTGATGTGTTAGAACCTATTGCAGATGGTTTTAGGAATTATTTAGGTTCTGAAGCTAACATTCCAGCTGAAGAGATGATGCTTGATAAATCTCAGTTATTAGGTTTAACAGCCCCGGAGATGACAGTTTTATTGGGCGGCATGAGATCTTTAGGCATCAGTAATAATGATTATGGTATTTTCACTGACAACCCTGGTCAGCTATCAAATGATTATTTTGCTAAATTGCTTGATATGTCAGTTGCATGGAAGCCAAATGGAACTGGAAATTCTTATGAGGGCGTTGATAGAGTCTCTGGTGATAAAGTAAGTACTGCTACTAGAGTTGATTTAGCCTTTGGTTCTAATTCACAACTTAGGGCTTTAGCTGAAGTCTATGGAAGCGATGATGCTAAAGAAAAGTTTGCACATGATTTTATTTCAGCCTGGGATAAGGTTATGAATAATGATCTTGTATAAATAAATTCTTTTAAAAAAGGGGGCTTTTAAAGCCCCCTTTTTTTTATGAAAAATTAAGCCTTAAAGGAATAATTTTAATAGTGAGGTGGCTTCTCATAATCTATGGGTGGGAAAGAAGATTTTTTTTCTTTAGGATGGGTCTTTTTCTTTTTATGGGAATATTTTGACATTACATCAGCCGCATCATCTACCGCAGATGGCATGTCTTTCTTATCAGACTTTGATTTATGAATGTATGTAATATTATTTTTCTTCATATAATTCATTTTACCTAATCATTATATGATTTTGATGAATTAAGAATATTTAGTATCATTCGATAATGAAAACCGCAATTTACCCAGGTTCTTTTGACCCAATCACATTTGGACACATTGATATTGTAGAAAGAGCAGCTACATTGTTTGATAGAGTCATTCTAGGTGTCGCCGAAAGTCAAACTAAGAATCCTCTCTTTGCTGTTGATGAGAGAATAGAGTTAATCTCAGATATCTTTAAAGATAATTCTAAGATCGAAGTTCTGGGTTATTCAAAGAAGCTAACAGTAGATTTAGCCAGGGATAATGATGCGATTGCTATTATTAGAGGCCTAAGAGCTGTGGCTGATTTCGAATATGAATTTCAATTAGCAACTATGAACCGAAGTCTTGCTCCAGATATTGAGAGCATCTTTTTTACTCCTAAGGACACCTTAATTTATGTTTCATCCAGCCTAGTAAAGGAAATAGCAACCCTTGGTGGAGATGTTTCAAGGTTTGTTCCTCCAAATGTCAAAACCGCATTAATGAAAAAGATTGCTGATTAGATTTGGCATTTCTTACAAAAAAATGTTGCTCTTTGTGATTGCATAATCCTTTTTATGATTTCTTTCTTGCAAGATATACACTTTTCGTTTGCACGATCATAAACGGCTAAATCTGTTTTAAAGTAGCCTTTATTTCCATCAGGTTGATAAAAATCTTGGAGCGTTGTGCCTCCAGCTTCGATGGCCTGCTTTAGAATTTTTTTTGCAGAAGCTGAAATTTGTATATTTTCTTTTTTTGTAAGTGTTTTACTTTTTCTTGTAGGACGAATTCTTGCATCAAACAGAATTTCATTTGCATAGATATTACCTATACCAACAACATTTTTTTGATTCATAAGAGTATTTTTTATTGGCGATATAGATTTCTTAATTTTATGGAATAAGTACTCTCCATTAAATTCATTGGATAGAGGTTCTGGCCCCAAGTTTTCTAATAAAAAATGTTTCTTAGAATCTTTAATGAGATGAACAGATCCAAACCTTCTGGGGTCATTGAAAATTAACTTCCCATCTTGAAATATAAACTCAACATGATCATGCTTTTTATAGAAATTAGATCTTTTATCTGTAATTCTGAGCGTTCCTGTCATCCCTAGATGAATCAGTATTTTTGATTGATCAATATTCAGTAGAATATATTTTGCTCTCCTGGTAATTTTTTGAACCCTCAATCCATGAAGGTGTTTAAAAGCTAAAGCATCAACCTTCCATCGAAGATTTGGATTGTATATTTCTATTGATTCTAAGCGTTGATCTGTGAATTCTTGAATTGCTTGAACTGAGGTTTCAACCTCTGGCAATTCGGGCATGTTCTATCCGAATTGATTGTTGCCTAGCAAAGAATTGCTAGTAGGGTTAAACGTTGAAACAGCAGTAATCATAGAGTATTTCTTTTTAAGATTCGTATAGCCATATTTACCCACTTACTACCAAAATACTACCACCTTTTTTGGGGGATGTTTTTCATCTATTTCTCACAGTAGGACATGTCTACTTTTTTACCATTTTTATAACAATCTCTACGGTTTAATTGACCGTTCGCATGGTAAGACTCAGAAAGTCCGTCATATGTTCCGTCTTTGTAGTTTCTTCCCCAGCTTAATTGACCGTTACTATAATACTCCTCAACAGGTCCGTCTTCTATTATTCCGTCTTTGTAGTTTTCTTTCTTCTTTAATTGACCGTTCTTGTAGTAAGACTCATAAGGTCCGTCATAGAAACCGTAGTCTAATTGATTAGAACAGAACATGGGAATATCCATTATGTCTTTGTAGATTCCTTTTTCCTCTAATTGACCGTTCTCGTAGTAAGACTCTTGAAGTCCCTCTAAGCATCCGTCTTTGTAGTTTCTTTTACTCTGTAATTGACCGTTCTCATGGTACGAAACTACTCTTCCACTAAACGGGGTTTGTGAATTAACTTCGTAGGTAATGCCATTCCTTTCAACCAGTTGGTCAGATGGAATCTCTTTCGAACAACCAACAATTCCAAAGACCATCAATGTGAGGAGAATTTTTTTCATTTCTTAAACTTAACCGCCGTGCCCGAAGCTACTAGGAACAACATACTCTTACCCTGCCCACTGAACTCTTGATAGTCTAGGTCTATGCCAATAACGCCATCTGCACCTAGTTCGTAAGCTTCAACTCTCAATTCATATAAACAAGTTTTCCTTGAATCTCGTAAAACTTTTTGAGTGGTATCACTTCTGCCTCCAACTAAGTCTCTAATTCCAGCAAACATATCTCTAAAAATATTCATCCCAAAAACACATTCAGCGGTAATAATTTCTAGAGTTTTTTCAATCTCATATTCAGGAAATTCCAGTGTTGTAGTCAGAGGGATTTTTTCTATTTCTTCATTACGCTTTTGCGTTTTAAGTTCTGTCTCAGTTAAATCTCTTCTTTCAATTTTGCCATTTTCATCAAAACAGGCTTGGTGAAAACCATTCCATATTTCTCCTGGTTCTGATGAAGACAAAGGCTCACCACAATAACTACATCTCATTTACTTACTTCATCTCTAATCGGTGTAACCACAAACCTAGATGGATATTAATTACCAAGAAAAATATTAAGAAGAAAAAAGATAATAAGTCCTCCTCCATGCTTCCGACCAAGAACCCAATCAACATTAATGGCAAAATAACTAAAATAGTTGAGATCAAAATTTGAATGGATGTATCCATTTGCTTTGATAGCATCCATGTCGATTTTAAATCTCTGTCAACTGCAACTGCTGGAAGAAGTATAGAAAGACTAGAAAATAAATATGCTGCTAGCAGGAAACCCATTATCATGAAAATAAGATTTATTAGCCCAATACTTAAATCTAAAATCGAAGCGACTGTTAAAAGTACGAAGGCTCGCTCAGTAAAACCCATTAAAAGAAAATATATAAAAAAATATATTATGAAAATAAATACTTTTTTGCTTGGTTGAATTAATTTAATTAAAGAAATACTTTCTTCAAGCACTATTAATCTATTTAAATGAAACGCTGCAGAGAAAATAAGCCAAATAAAAATAGGAATTATCCAAGCAGCGTAACCAGGTGCTGCCAGCAGTAAAAAGCTTAAAAATAATGTTGGAATTGATGATTTTAATATAGTTAAAATATTTTCAAAGAACCAAGAATATGAGGATATAGATATATCTACAGAAGATTGAATAATTTTAAATATATCCATAAATTTAATGCCTCATTCCACAGCTGCTTTAATGAATGTATATATTGATCCTGATGTATTCATTTATTTATAATGAACAAAGTGAGTTTCTTTCTTAAAGCGTCATATTCAGATTGATTTATTATTTCTAGCTCAAGCAAATCTTTTGCTTCTTTAAGCTTAGCTATAGCCGATTCTCTGGACATGATTTTTGAGACAACCTCTCCAACTTGCAGAGCTGCTTCAAGGTCTATGATTATTTTTGGAAATTGATTATCTAACTTTGCTTTTGTTGTGGTAACTCTTACAACTTCATTTTTCCAAGATATTTTGGTTATTTCTACTTCTAGCTCAGTTCCACCATATCTTAGCGGACCAGTAACAGCGCCACCCATCATTTTATCGATAATATAAGTATAAACATCATCTCTTTTTGCATGGCCTATCTTTAATTTCCCTCCAACTGTGAAGGTCTCACCGTTCTTTGTGATATATGAATTTGCCGTTCCTTTTCTGATATCTTGAACTTCTTGAAAAGTAATAACATCATATTTTTTTGCATACACATTAGGTGCAAAAAAATTGATCAATCCAAAAGCAAAAGTTAGTATTATTATTTTCTTCATATTTCTTAATAATATATCAAAAGGTAGATGCTACCCTGAAATTGCTAAATTTTAGGACGTCATATTTGGCAGAAAATTTGCTACAAATCGAGGTAAATAACTTAAATGCTACCTTTTTGAAGCGCCTTAGATGCTTTACCTATAGGCTTTAAAGGGGTTTGTTCAGCCGAGCAAGTTATTTATTTCAATAAGATTCTCGGGGCTTAGAGTTCCAGCTGCCAAATGTAAGCGAAGTGTTGTAATTAGGTAGTCATACTTTGCGTTAGATAGATTTCTCTCAGCGCTATATAGATTCTTTTCAGCTTGAAGTAGATCTACTATATTTCTAGTTCCAACCTCATACCCTACTTTTGTAGCTTCAAGTGCACTTGAAGCTGATACAACAGCTTGTTTCTGAGCTCGAAGATTTGCTACCAATGTCACTACATTTGAATATTGGCTCCGCACATCTTGAATAACACTTCTCTCAGTAAATAATGCATCTTCTGAAGATTTATTTGACTCAGCGTATGCTTGTTTTGTCCTTGAAATCACAGCACCGCCCTGGAATATTGGCATGGAAAGCTGCAAGCTATATGTATCTCGCTGAGTTTCATCAGGCACTGTAATATTAAAAGCTCCTCCGGTATTTAGTCCATCGAAGGAATATTGATTTGTTTCAGATTCACTTTGAACCCCCACGATATCTACCTTAGGCAAGTGATTAGAGGCTACGCTTCTAGCGTTATTTTTAGATGCAAACTTTCTAAGGTTAGCCGCTTGAAGCCTAAAATTATTCTCTACGGCTTTTCTTGCCCATTCTTCTTTAGAAGCAGGGACAGGATTTGAAACATTCAGGTCATTAACCAAACCATCAAGAGATATAATTTCTCTGCCGACCAATGCATTCAAAGATTCTTTTGCTGTGTAAACTTCTCCTTCTACTCTAGTCCTTGATGCAAGACTAAGATCAAAAGCTAATTGAGCCTCCTGAACTTCAGTAACAGCAGCAAGCCCAACCTCATATCTTTGTCTGATTTGGTCTAATTGTTTTTTAATCGCTTTTTCTTCTGATCGAGCAGCGCTTAAGTTGTCTATAGCGCGCAGCACATTAAAATAAAGTTCAGCAGTTCTTACAATTAATGCTTGTTGTGAGTATGCAAAATCAGCTTCTGCAGCGTCGGTTAGAAACTTAGATTGTCTGTATTTAAACCATGAATCTAATCTAATTAATGGTTGGGTCAATCGAGCCGATGAGCTGAAGTTATTATATTGATTTTGAAGATTGCCATTTTGATAATATTCATTCCAATTGGTTTGTGCATTAATTGAAATATTTGGGAGAAGGGCAGCACGACCCTGTACTTTAATTTCTTTGCCTGATAAATATGAAAACTCTGCTGATTTATATTGAGGGTCGTTTTCTAAAGCATCATTGTAAATATCTAGCAAGCTGTCTGCAGCTGAGTTAATGCTCAAGGCAAGCAGAGATGTGGCTAGAATTTTTTTATTCATATTAAAAATTAATGTTTACAGTGCACACATTAGAACTCTTTTGGGGCCCGTATGTCAAGTTCACTTTACACTTAAATGCTATTTTTCTTATTTTAGTCTATTGTTAAAAAAACTCCTAAAATCTCTTAAATTAATAGCTTTCTTTCAATTTAGTTAGAGTAGAATATTAGATAAAAGTTCATTAGCATCAGGAAAAATTAATTGGTTAAAAATTATGATTCAGAGTCGATAGAAGTTCTATCAGGCTTAGATCCGGTCCGAAAAAGACCGGGCATGTATACAGATACCTCCTGCCCAAACCACCTTATCCAAGAAGTTCTAGATAATTCAATTGATGAAGCTTTGGCTGGTCACTGCGCAAAGATAAAAGTTACTCTTCATAAAGACGGCACTATTTCAGTTATTGATGATGGTAGAGGTATGCCAGTAGACATTCATCCTGAACATAAGGTCACAGGTGTTGAATTAATAATGTGTAAACTTCACGCTGGAGCAAAGTTTTCAGGAGAAGATTATAATTTTTCTGGTGGTTTGCACGGAGTAGGCGTCTCTGTTGTAAATGCTTTATCTAAAAAACTATCTGTTGAAATCAAACGCGATGGTCATAGATTTGAAATGGATTTTGAAGGCGGAGAGAAAACTAAAGATTTAAAGAAAGTTGGAGATATAGGCCCTAGGAATACAGGAACTGAAATTAGTTTTGTGCCAGACTCCCAATATTTTGAAACAACTAATATTGATAAAAATAGTCTTAAACACCTGCTTAAAGCTAAGGCAGTTTTATGCCCTGGCTTAACAATTGAATACTTTGATGAGAAAAAAAATGAGAAGATTCCATGGAATTATGAAAATGGACTGATTTCTTATTTATCAGAATCCTCAGAAGGCATCGAATCATTATTAGAGGAGTCAATCTCATGTAGCAAATTGGAAGATGATAATGCATTAGATTTTGTTTTAAATTGGTCTACCAAGCCTGTAAAAAATCTCATGAATGAATCATATGTCAATCTTATTCCTACACCGCAGGGGGGATCACATTTAAATGGTTTTAAGGCAGGCTTATTAGAATCTGTCAAAGAATTCTGTGAGTTTAGGAATTTAATTCCCAAAGGCATAAAGATAACAGCTGAGGATGTCGTCCAACATAGCACTTTTGTTATTTCTTCAAAACTAACGAATCCTCAATTTGCCGGTCAAACTAAGGAGAGGCTAGATTCAAAAGATCACCAAGCTTTTGTGAATTCTACAACGAAAGATATTCTAAGTATTTGGTTTAACCAGCATACAGAAGAGGGCGAAAAGCTTGCAGAATTAGCTATTGCTTCGGCACAAGCAAGAGCAAAAGAGACCAAAGTTGTTGATAGAAAAAAATCTTTTCAAGGTCCAGCTCTTCCAGGCAAACTTTCTGATTGCAATAGCACTGACCTAGCAGAGACTGAGTTATTTTTCGTTGAAGGAGATTCTGCTGGGGGCTCTGCTAAGCAATCTAGGGAGAGAAAATTTCAAGCAATAATGCCTTTAAGAGGAAAAATTCTGAACACTTGGGATTTGGAAAGTTCTGAGATCATTAAATCAGCAGAAATTAAAGATATTTCAACAGCAATTGGAGTGAATCCTGGAAGTGCGGACATTGAATCATTGAGGTATGGAAAAATTTGTATTTTAGCTGATGCTGATTCAGATGGGCTTCATATTGCTACTCTGCTTTGTGCTCTTTTTCTTAGGCATTACAAACCATTGATCCTGGCAGGTCACATTTATGTAGCCATGCCCCCATTATTTAGAGTTGATTGTGCAAAAGAAGTTTTTTATGCCTTAGATGAAGATGAAAAAGATTCTATTGTAAAAAAATTAAAAACAAAGCCTGGAAAGCCAAAAATTGATATCCAAAGGTTTAAAGGCTTGGGTGAAATGAACCCATCTCAATTGCGTGAGACAGTCATGGACCCTAAAACTAGAAGACTGGTTCAATTGACTGTTACGTCAACTGATAATGTAAATAGCATGATGGATTTATTGCTTTCCAAGAAAAATGCCGGAGCAAGAAAAGAGTGGCTAGAAAAAAGAGGCAAAATAGTAACAGTTTAATTATGAAAACGAATAAAAATATTAACTCTATTAGTCTGAAGGAATACGCAGAGGAATCCTACCTAAACTACTCAATGTATGTCATTTTAGATCGTGCATTACCTCACATTGGTGATGGAATGAAACCAGTGCAAAGGAGAATTCTCTACGCTATGAGTGAGCTGGGTTTAAATGCTGGCTCAAAATATAAAAAATCTGCCAGGACCGTAGGAGACGTAATTGGTAAATTCCATCCTCATGGAGATAGTGCAGCATATGAAGCAATGGTACTGATGGCCCAAAACTTTTCATTTAGATACCCTCTTGTGGATGGTCAAGGAAATTGGGGCACCCAAGATGATCCCAAATCATTTGCTGCAATGCGTTATACCGAATCAAAATTGACGGGATTTGCTGATTTACTACTCTCTGAATTGAAACTAGGAACAGTTGATTGGCAGCCTAATTTTGATGGTTCTTTGCTAGAACCAATAATCTTACCAGCAAAGATACCTAGCATTCTTCTTAATGGAACCACTGGTATAGCTGTTGGTATGGCAACTGATATTCCATCTCATAATATCAATGAAGTCTTAGATGCATGCATACATGTTTTAGATAATCCTAAAGCGAAAACAAAAGACTTATTAAAGTTTATCAAAGGGCCTGATTTTGGTAATCCTGCTCCTATTATTGCTTCAACTGAAGAGCTTAATGAGATGTATGAAACTGGAAAAGGTGGATTTAAGATAAGAGCTCATTGGGATACGGAGGGCAATGATATTGTTGTTAGAGCTCTACCTCACCAAGCTTCTGGCTCAAAGATTCTTGAGCAAATTGCAGATCAAATGCAAAAGAAAAAACTTCCTATGGTGGTTGATTTAAGAGACGAGGGAGACCATAAAGAGCCTGTCAGGTTAGTAATATCTTTAAAGTCTAATCGCATAGACTCAACTGAAGTAATGAATCATCTTTTTGCAACTACAGATTTGCAGAAAAATTATCGATCAAATATGAATTTGATTAGCTTAAAGGGATCTCCAAGAGTATTCGCTCTGAAAGATTTAATTGCAGAGTGGCTTAAGTTTAGGCAACAAACTGTGATGAGAAAATTAGAGCATAGATTAGATCAGGTTCATGACAGAATTCACATTTTAGAAGGCTTATTAATTGTTTATCTTGACCTAGATAAAGTCATTCATATTATAAGAAATAGCGATGATCCAAAGAAAGAATTAATGAAAGCTTTTAAGATTTCAGAGATACAAACTAATGCAATTTTAGAAATTCGCTTAAGACAGTTAGCTAAGTTAGAACAAATTAAGCTTGAAGAAGAAAAAAATGCGCTGGAAGCTGAGCGATCTGACCTAGAAAAAATAATCAAATCAAAAGCTAGATTAAAAACTTATATTAAGAATGAGTTGAAAGAAATTAAAGAAAATTTTGGAGACGATAGAAATTCTCCAATTGAATCAACTTCAGATGCTAAGGCTTTTTCTGAAGAAGAGGTGGTTACATCAGAAGCGGTTACAGTAATTTTATCTAAGGCAGGATGGATTAGATCGGCTAAAGGCCATGATATTGATCCAAGCAGTCTTACTTATAGGGGAGATGATAAATTACAGCATTTTGCAAAAGGGAGAAACAATCAAGCAGCTGTCTTTTTTGATTCTGGCGGCAAAGCATTTTCATTACCGGCTCATTCTTTGCCATCTGCTAGGGGAATGGGTGAGCCCTTAACTGGACGTGTTGTTTCTGAATCAGGAATGACATTTGAGGGCGTGGCAATTGGAGCCGAGGAATCTAAGATATTAATTTCTAATTCTGCCGGCTTTGGTTTTATAAGCAGCTTATCTAATTCAATCTCTAATCAGAAAAAAGGGAAGCAATTTATGAAAACCCCTGAAGGAGCTAGTGTAATTTCTCCTGTTGCAATCAATGAGAACCATAAATTTGTTGCTGCAACTTTCTCCTCTCAGGATAATAAGGGAAAGGTAAGTAACAAAATGTTAATTTTCCCGATAGAAGAATTACCAGTCCTACCTAAAGGCAAGGGAAATAAACTTATAAGCATTTCAACAAAAGCTTTTAAAGAAAAGTCTGAATTTATGATGGATGTTTGCTGCTTAGCAGAAGACAGCAAACTGCATATCCATCATGAAGGGAAAACTGGCGGCAAAACATGGACTTTAAAAGAATTAGAAGAATATGTTTCTTCTAGAGCAAAAAGAGGGCGGGTTTTGCCTGCTGGATATAATGGCAGTATTAAGCTAGAAGAAATACAAAAATCTACTGAAGCTTCTCCTGAATAGCTTGTCTTAAAATATTTAGGCCTTTTAAAATTAGTTCATCTTCAATAATTAGACTTGGTGCTATGCGAATAGTATTATTATTTGCTTTCAGAATCATCAGGCCTTTTGCATAGCAAGCTTTCATAACAGTATCTAAATTAAAACTTTCTGTTACATTTAATTTACATCCTATCCAAAGACCAGAGCTTCTTATTGCGCTAAAGCATTTCAATTCTTTATTAATATTCTGAAGTTCATTTAAAAACAATTTTTCCTTTTTCTTTACGCCATTTAGCAATGATTTTTTAGATAGCATGGTCATCACTTGTTCCGCAACAGCACAAGCAAGAGGATTGCCTCCAAAGGTAGAACCGTGAGAACCAAGTTGCATGCATTCAGCAATTTTTGAAGACGTGAGTATTGCACCAATAGGAATCCCGCCACCTATACCTTTAGCGCAGCACATTATGTCTGGCTTAATACCAAATTGCTCATAGGCAAACAAGGTTCCAGTTCTTCCTGCTCCTGATTGAACCTCATCAATAATAAGCAGTGCATTATTTAGTTTACATAACCTCTGAATTTTTTGAATAAAGCCTTTTTTTGCTTTGATAATCCCCGCTTCTCCTTGAACAAGCTCGACGATTACGGCTGCAGTTTTTTTAGTGATGGCCTTCTCTAGATTCTTTGATTCATTAAATGGATGATGTTTAATTCCTTCAGGCATAGGACCAAATCCTTCAATAAATCTATCTGATCCATTGAGAGCAATGGCCATCATTGTTCGACCATGAAAAGCATCAGAAAATGAAACTATTTCATTCTTATTTTTACTTATATTAAGGTATGCATATTTTCGGGCTGTCTTTATAGCACCTTCTACAGCTTCAGCACCCGAGTTAGCAAAGAAAACTTTTTCAGCAAAAGTGTGTTTGCAGAAAATTTTAGCTAATCTAAGTGCTGGCTCATTGGTTAGTAGATTTGATAAGTGCCAAATTTTCTTAGATTGATCTGCCAATGCTTTATTGAGAATTGGGTGGCAATGTCCCAAACTAGAAACAGCAATACCAGATGCAAAATCTATATATTTTTTGTTTTGTTTGTCCCAAATCAAAGATCCTTTTGCTTTTGAGGGAACAAACTCTGCCGGCTTGTATGTCGGCATCATGTATCGGTTGAAATCTGTTCTAGTGACCATATACCATTGTACATATGATTAGGATTCAAGAAACTACAGAAAATAATTTTTTAATAGAGATTTATCCTAATTATTCCTTAAGAGGGTGGAGTCGAGTAATTTTTTTAAGCAGCATAGCTTTTATCTGCTTAGCAATTGGCTTCTTCTTTCTAATTATGGGCGCTGGATTAATTCTCCCCTTTGCTGGATTAGAAGTAATTATTGTTTTGACTTGTTTTTACATTAGTTTCCGTTGGAGTCAGCAAAAAGAGATTATTTATATTTCAAATAACAAAATTAAATTAGAAAAAGGAAGGTTAATTAAAGAAAAAAGTTGGGAAGAGTTTAGAAGCTTTGCTGTCCTTGAAGTAGAAACTGATCAGTACAATTCAAATCAATTTTGTTTTCAATCAAAAGGAAAAAGGTTTTATTTTGGATCATTTTTGAATGAAGAAGATAAGCTAATTCTTAAAAATGAATTAAAAAGAATCATTAGTCAGCTTAATGCATTATCTCCAGGCCTTTAATTTTTTCGATGCCATTTGCATTTTTCCAGCCTGATAATTTATATTTTTTACCTCTTCTATCTTTCCTTCGATAAGCGGTTGAAAGTAACCATGCGCTTTCTTTGTCATACCAAACCCATCTTTAGTAATAAATCCAGCTGGTAGTTTTTTCTCTACATTTGCAATTTTTGTTAATGGCGCAGGAATAACCTCCCATTTATATGGTGTGGAACTTTTACGTTTGATAACTGGCATTACTCCATTTAGTCCTTCTACAGCATATTCCACTGCCTTTTTACCAACCTCATAGGCATGAGCTCTATCTACACCTGATGATAGATGAGTTGCGCTTCTTTGGAGATAGTCAGCAACGGCCCAGTGATTTTTTAACTTCAATTTTTTATTAATTAGATCTGCTAATCGAGGTGCCACACCCCCAAGTTGACTATGACCAAATGCATCCTTTGAGTCTGATTCAGCTAAAAATTTTCCTTTAGAATCCTTGACTCCTTCTGATGCAACAATGACACAAAAACCATTTTTTTTAACTATCTGTTTTACTTTGGCTAAGAACTTAGTTTGATGAAAGCTTACTTCAGGGAGCAAGATTATATGAGGCGCCCCCGGATGACTATTTTTTGCTAAGCAGCTTGAGCCCGCTATCCAGCCAGCATGCCTACCCATGACCTCAAGAATAAAAACTTTTGTAGAACTCTCATGCATTGATTCAACATCAAGCGCAGCTTCAATAGTAGAGGTAACTACATATTTGGCTACCGATCCAAATCCTGGGCAGCAGTCTGTAACAGCAAGATCATTATCTACAGTTTTAGGTATTGCTATGCATTGCAGAGGATAGTTAAGCTTATTGCTTATCTGAGATATTTTTAAAGCAGTGTCTGCAGAATCATTTCCACCATTATAAAAAAAGTAACCAATATTATGAGCTTTAAAAACTTCGATCAATCTTTCGTATTCGCTTAAGTTTTCATCTATCTCTTTAAGCTTATATCGACATGAGCCAAACACTCCACCAGGTCGGTATTGCAAGCTCTCTATAAATTTTTTTGATTCCTTGGAGGTATCTATTAACTCCTCTCTTAATGCCCCCAAGATTCCATTTTTGCCCGCATAAACTTTCCCAATCTGAGAAAATTTTTTTGCTTCAAGTATTACTGCGCTCGCAGAGGCATTGATAACAGATGTCACGCCACCAGATTGAGCGTAAAAAGCATTTTTTTTCATTAGTTTATAAATTAATTAATATGGTCTATGGTAACAAATGTTACCGACAAATATTTAAAAATGAAAATTCATATATTAGGCATTTGTGGCACCTTTATGGGCGGGCTTGCACAAATTCTTTTAGAAAAGGGCCACAAAGTTTCTGGAAGCGATCAACAATTCTATCCCCCAATGTCTAACCAACTAGATTCTCTTGGTGTGGAGATGATAGAAGGCTATGAGGAATCTTCTCTGCCATCAGCTGATCTATATGTTATAGGGAATGCATTAAGCAGGGGCAATCCATGTGTTGAATATATTTTAAATCAAAAACTTGAGTATACTTCTGGTCCCAAAATGTTGGGCGAGATGATACGTGATCGAACGGTAATTGCTGTCTCAGGAACGCATGGAAAAACGTCAACATCATTTTTAATCTGTGAAATCTTTAAAGCTCAGGGCATTGATGTAGGATTTCTAGTTGGTGGTGTAAGCGATTCCTTTGAAAATTCTGCGCGCCTTGGCTCCTCAGAATTATTTGTAATTGAAGCAGACGAATATGACTCAGCTTTTTTTGATAAGCGCTCAAAATTTATTCACTACCATCCTGATACTTTCATCATAAATAATATTGAATTTGATCATGCTGACATATTTAATGATTTATCAGATATCTTGAAGCAATTTCACCATGCTGTAAGAACAGTTCCTGCAAATGGCCATATTCTTTTTCATGATGGTGATAAAAATATTTTGGATCTCATTGAGATGGGTTGTTGGTCTAATACACACAAACTTGGAAGAGAAGAAAACATACAACTTTCAATTGAGGAAGGGGTTATTCATTTTGAGAATCAACAATTTAATTTTGGCGATCTCCCGATGCATGGTCAGCATAATTTAAGCAATGCAGTAATGGCTATGTATGCAGCTTTTCTGCATGGAATCGATCCACAGAAATCATTCTCAGCCCTTAAAAATTCAAAAGGGGTAAAAAGGAGATTTGAAACAGTTTTTAAGAGCAATGATAAGATAGTTATTGATGATTTTGCGCATCATCCAACCGCAATATCACATACGGTTCGCGCAGCTATTAATCATTTCTCTTCTCAAAATATACTGGGCATTATTGAACTGGCCTCCAATACCATGTCTCAGGGATATCATGGAGCAGAATTGTATGAGAGTGCTTCTGACTTAGAGAAAGTCTATTGGCTAAATTTATCAAGTAAACAAAATAAAAAATTTGAATATGATTCTATCAATTTACTATTGGGAGATCTAAAAAAGGATATAGATAATTTTGATGTTATATTAATAATGAGCAATAAAGATAGCAAAAAAATATCGGAGCCAATAATTGACTTCATCAAAAGCAAATAAACTTCCAGTGTTCCCTTTGGGGTTAGTGGTTTTGCCTGGAACCATACAAACACTTCAAATCTTCGAGCCTAGATACCTTTCAATGGTAAAAAATTGCATGAGCACTGATACTGGCTTTGTTATTACTTTGAGTAAAAACAATCAATCGGGCGATAGCTTCATGTCCCAGGGAACTTTTGTTGAAATTATTGACTTCAATCAACTACCTAATGGATTGCTAGGGATTACTGTTAGAGGATCACAAAAAGTATCTATAAAATCTGTTGAGCAACTTAAATCAGGACTTCACTTTGCCTCTATTTCTCCAATTGCTGAGCCCGTTGTTGATGATCAAGCTGTTCTGGCTCAATTTCCTGAGTTAATAAATGTTCTTAGTCAGCTTAAAGAGCACCCACAAGTTAAATCTTTGCCTTTAGAGATTGATCTTTTATCGGCCGAATCTGTGAGCTATCAATTAGCTGGACTAATTCCAATTACCCCCATTCAGAAACAGGCCTTACTTGAAGCTTTTGATGCAACTCAGCGAATGAATATTCTTGCAAAATTGGTCAATAAAATTTCAGAAAAATCTACTTAAATTTTCAATAACTGCTTACCTTTATTTTCTCCGGTAAAGAGCCTATTTAAAGTTTGTGGACAATTTTCAATTCCCTCTTGAATGTCTTCTCTATGTTGCAGTTTTCCTTCCATAACCCAGGTTGCAATTTCTTCTAGGGCTTGTTGCGAGCGAGGTAAATAATCCAGAACTAAAAATCCTTGCATTGTTGCTCGCTTAATAATTAAGGAAAATAAATTATTTGGTCCATCTGGTGGCCTAGTTGCATCATAGCCAGATGAAATCCCGCCGCATAAAAGAACTCGAGCATTTATATTTATCAAGTAAAGAACAGTTTCTAGTATCTCGCCACCAACATTATCAAAATATATATCAATTCCATTTTTGGCAACCTTTGGCAATTCTTCATGAACATCTGAATTTTTATAATCAATAACATCATCAACACCAACTTCTTTTAGCCAGTCGCATTTTTCTTTGCCTCCAGCTATCCCTATAACATGACATCCTTTTAATTTAGCAATTTGAACTACCACTGAGCCTGTGGCGCCCGCAGCTCCTGAAACCAAAACTGTCTCTCCTGGCTTGGGATCACCAAGCTCTATTAATCCATAGTAAGCTGTAATACCCGTTGAACCCATTACATTCAACATCGTTGGTATAGGAAGAAGATCAGGAACGACCCTAAATCTGCCGTCGGCTTCAGGCTTAGTCACGCAATAAGTTTGCCAACCCACAAAACCAAAGGTTAAATCATCAACCTTGTATTCATCATTCTTAGACTCCAGTACTCGACCTATACCACCTGATCGAATAACTTCACCTATCTGTACAGGTGGAAGATATCCAGGCACATCATTCAACCATCCTCTTTGAGTGGGATCAAAAGAAAGATATATATTCTCAAGTAGAATTTCACCCTCTTTTATTTCTGGAAGATCCTCAGTCACTAGTTCAAAGTCTGAGTCTTTCACTAGACCTTGAGGCCTCTCTCTTAAGACCCATTTTTTATTTTTAACTCCCATAACAGCCCCTATAAATAAATTTTTTATTTTTTAAATTATTAAGTGTTTATTTTACTTTATTACTAAATAGTATTTCTTTTAAGTGGTGGTTTCTTTGCTTTTATTCTGATCCAATTTAAAGCCCGAAAAATAGAAGGTATTGCAACAAGTTTTTGTTCTAACTTATATTTCCCTGGATAATTTATTAATAACAAACCCGTTACTATTGTTAGCAATCCTTGGCCTGGCAAAACTAGCATCAACAAACCTCCAATAATAAGCAATAGCCCAATTATATTTTTTCCAAATATTACTGCTAATCTAAGTATTGGTTTTTGCTCTCGCCATTTTGTAGGTTTTCTTTTTGATGATTGGAAATAATCATCTGGTATCTGTGCTATAAACCAACTAATGCCTACAATACTTAGTATCAAAATAAAAATAGAAGATATTCCTAACCCTACTAGTATCTCAGGATGATCAGAAAACCAATGGACAAAAGAATTTATAAAATCCATATACACATCTTAATCAAAAGATTGATTGAAAGAGTATATAAATTAGATATTTTTAATAGATTTATTCTTTTAACTTAGATATTCTGATTCATAAGCTTGGACGTAAAATTAAAATTAATTCAAACTATTTCAAAATGCACCAGTAAGGTGAATCATTGCTATGAAAAATCCTGATTTAAAAACAATCTGTTGTGAGGCGCTAGATAATCTAAAAGCTCAAAATATTCTTGTTTTAGACATTCGCGATATTTCAGGTTTTGCTGATTGGTTGATTATAGCCACGGCTTCTTCCTCACGAAATGCAAAAGCAATTTCAAATAAATTAATTGAATCAATAAAACTTCATCAGCAGCATTTATTGGGGATCGAGGGTCAAGATGATTCAGAATGGATATTGGTTGATTGTGGAGATGTTGTGGTTAATATAATGCAACAAGAAACTCGTGAATTTTATGATTTAGAAAGTTTATGGGGTGAAAAGACTCTTGTTTCTGCATGATGAAATGCAAAATTATTAGTATTTCCCATAAGCCATCCGACTGGGAGAAACAGGCACTACAATTTTATTCGAAACAATTGCCTAATCATTTTCAAGTCTCTTATGTAGAGGTAAAACCTTTCTCTTCTAAATCAATGGATGTAACTTCTACATTAGAGGCTGAAGGGGTAGAAATATTAAAACATGTTGATTTGGATGCGCATGTCATTCTTTGGGACAGGCAAGGTCAAAAGATAAGCAGTCTTGGTTTTGCAAGTCTTTTACGAGATCAAATAGATTGCGGGAAAAAAATCAACTTTATTATCGGCGGTGCTCATGGATCATCAAAGAAGCTCCTTGAATCCTCACAATTAATTTTATCTGCCTCTGAATTAACTTTTCCCCATAGGCTTTTTAAAATATTTTTAATGGAGCAAATTTTTAGAGCCAGTACAATTCATATAAACCATCCATATCATAAATAATGATTTTTGAAGAAAGACAGATTGAAAAGAATAATTTTTCTTCAAGAGCAACATTACTTTTTGGTTCAATCATTCTGGGGCTAATAGCCGTATTAATAAAAGTTTTTTCTTTACAAATCTCTGGCTATTCAGATTATCAACTTGCTGCGTTAAAGAATAAAAATTATGCAGTGCCGGTTCAGTCGCTTAGGGGCGAGATTTTTGATAGAAATGGAAAAGTTCTTGTTAAAAATCAACCAACCTTTGATTTAATTACACGTCCTAATCTTATTTCAGACATAGATTCCTTTTTGGATGAAATTGAGCCCGTAATTTTTCTTTCTCATACCGATATATCAAGATATAAAAAACTCCAAAAAGAGAAAGCATTTGTGAACAAGGAACTGGTCCTGAAAAAGGATCTTTCTGATGAAGAAATTGCCCGATTTAATGTAAGGAGTTTTAATTTTCAGAATGCATTTATAGCAAAACGATACAGAAGAATTACTGATTATCCTGAAATTTTTTCACATGTTTTGGGCTATACGTCAAGAACAGACGATGATTATGAGTCAATGCCTGAAATTCCAAAGAGTCATTGGAAAGATGCAGAATTATCCTATGCGCATGGGCTTATTAAGGGCCGCATAGGATTAGAAGAGATCTATGATGATTACTTGAGTGGCAAGCATGGCCAAAGAGTTTATGAGATAAATGCAAGGGGACAACTTGTTCAGCCACTATCTTTTATTGAACCCGAAAAAGGATCTGACTTATTCACTAATTTGGATATTGAAGCCCACAAAAGTGCTGCTAAATATCTAGGCAATAGAAAGGGTGCAGTTGTAGCTATTGACCTCGAATCTGGAGGTATCAATGTTTTATACAGCTCACCTGCCTACTCTATAAATAAACTTTCAAATGGCATGAGTGACACTGAATTTCAAGATTTAATTAATGATCTAGATAAGCCTTTTTTTAATAGAGCTTTACAGGGAAGGTATCCGCCGGCATCAACTATTAAGCCTGCAATTGGAATGTACGGACTATCAAATAATATTGTGAATTGGGATTTTGAGATTAAAGATCCTGGATTTTTTACTTTACCTGAGACGGGAAGAGTCTTTAGAGATTGGCTCAAGGGAGGTCATGGCAAGGTAGATATGCACAAAGCTTTTTTGGTCAGCTCAAATACTTACTTTTTTTCACTTGCATATCAAGCCGATATTCAAGAGTTGTCAAATCATTTATCCAGTCTAGGGTTTGGTCAAAAAGTTTGTTTAGATTGTTTTGGCGAAGATCAAGCATTTGTTCCAACCCCTGAGTGGAAATACAGCATGATGAATGCAGGTTGGGTAAAAGGTGACACGGTTAATTTAGGAGTTGGGCAAGGATATCTAGTAGCGACTCCAATGCAGTTAGCAAATTACGCTTCTCTTCTTGCTACTAAGGGAAAATATTTTGAGCCCTCTCTTGTTACTTTTGGTAATCAAAAAAAATCTATAAAAATTTGGCAAGATGATAGGTTTGATGATTCAGATTGGAGCAAAATGCATGAAGCTTTGCTTGGAGTTATTGAAAGTGACCATGGAACAGCAAGAAGCATCCGTGGTCTTAAAGAATTTCAAGTTGCTGGTAAATCAGGCACTGCAGAGCTCGTGAGCTTGGATAGTAAGGAAGCTTATCAAGAGGTAAGAGCCTCAGAATCGCTAAGAGATCATTCTATCATTATTGTTTTTGGCCCGATGCCTAATCCTAGATATGCTGTTTCTGTGATAATTGAGAATGGAGAGAGTGGGGGAGCTATCGCAGGACCGGTGGCAATCGAAGTATTAAAGAGTTTAATTGATGAATAAGCTATTTCAAAAAATATACTTCGATCCATATATATTTTTTAGTATTTTTTTGTTATCTATGCTTGGTTTATTTTTTTTATTTTCCGCTTCAAATGCAGACACAAGTATTGTTTCAAAGCAATTTTTTTATGTTTTTGTAGGGTTCATTATTATGATTTTGGCTAGCCAGCCTGATCCTGATATTTTTAGAAGGATGTCAGGGCTCTTTTTAATTTTTTCATTACTGCTTTTAAGTATTACATATTTATTTGGCCCTGAAATTAATGGAGCACAAAGATGGGTTAGGATCGGCCCTTTATCTTTTCAATCTTCAGAACTATTAAAGTTAGCAGTGCCAGTTTTTTTGGCTAATTTTCTATTTGATAAAAAGCTTCCAATACAAAGAAAAGAAATAATCATAAGCTTGATAATTATCTGCTGTTGTTTTTTCATTGTTTTCAGGCAACCTGATCTTGGAACCGCATTAATCATTGCTTGCTCTGGCCTGTTTGTGTTGTTTCTTTCTGGTTTAAGCTGGAGCTTTATGGGTGGATCTTTTATTTTGCTTATCATAAGCTCACCTTTTATTTGGAATATCCTATTACAGCCTTTTCAGCGCCAGAGAATTGCAACATTCTTTAACCCGGAATCGGATCCTTTTGGAGCAAGTTGGAATATCATCCAATCAAAAGTTGCTATTGGTTCAGGTGGCTTATTAGGCAAGGGCTTTGGTCAGGGGTCACAGACACAGTTAAATTTTCTACCTGAAACAGAGACTGATTTCATTTTTTCTGTAATAGGAGAGGAGTTTGGATTTCTTGGGGTGCTGCTGTTATTAAGTATCTATTTATTTTTATTATTGCGATGTTTTTATTTAGCATTAAGTGCGCGAGATCGGTTTTGCAGACTAGTTATAGGGGGTCTAAGTCTTACTTTTGCTGCAAATTTAATTATCAATTTATGCATGGTAGTGGGACTTCTTCCAGTTGTAGGCATGCCTTTACCATTCATAAGTAAGGGAGGCTCGTCATTAGTGTCATTATTTCTTGCTTTTGGCATAATTGTTTCCATGGGCACACACAAAAAATTCTTACCTCAATGAAATATCTTTTTATACTTTTTCTTTTATTTTCAAATGCAATTCTTGCGAATTACTCTGAGCATCCAGAAGCACAGGATGTTATTGAAACCCTTGTAAGTGAGCATGGTTTTGATAAGAGCTATGTTACTCAAATACTACAAACTGCAGAAAAACAGGAGAAGATTCTGCAATCAATGTCGACCCCAGCCGAATTTACATGGACATGGGATAGATATAAAAAACTTTTTCTAGAAGATAAGCGTATTTCTAATGGTAAAAAGTTTATTAGAAAGAATTCTGCTTTATTTGATAGAGTTGAAAATGAGTTTGGCGTTCCAAGAGAAATTATCACCTCTATTCTAGGAGTAGAGACTAGGTATGGAAAAATTAAAGGCAGCTATAGGGTGCTTGATAGCTTGACAACGCTCGGCTTTGATTTTCAAAGGAGATCAAAGTTCTTTAAAAGTGAACTTATTCAGTTCTTCATTCTTACAAAAGAAAATAATTTAGATATTAATTCAGTACAAGGATCATATGCGGGAGCTATGGGGTACGGGCAGTTTATTTCATCCAGCTACCGAGCTTATGGAATAGATTATGATGGCGATGGATATGCAGACCTATTTAATTCAGTACCGGATGCTGTAGGAAGTATTGCTAATTACCTTAAAAAGCATGGTTGGAAGAGAGAGGGTGATATAGTTAAAAAAGTTGAACTAAATCAAGTTAATAAGACCTATAAGCATCAGAGTAATTTAAATAAATATATTCCCCTTCATTTTACTGAGGGCATTGAAGAAAAATACATTGTTAAAGAGGGAGATAGCTTATTGTCAATTGCGATTAGTCATGACCTTCAATTAAAACAATTGATGAGTCTTAACAATATTAAAGATCAAAATCTTATTAAGAGCGGCCAAACTATTATATTAAACAAACCAAAGGATTTATATTTTATAGGCGATGATAATTTTATTGCGATTACTAAATATAATCGAAGTCATTTTTATGCCAAAGCCGTGTATGATTTATCCTTAGAATTTAAGTGACTCTATTATGAAAAAAATAATTTGTTTGATCCTTATGGCTCCATTTTGTATCGATGGGTTTGCTCAGTCCATGGTGCCCAAAGCGCCTAAATTAAATTTAGATGGGTATATTTTACTTGAAGCCAGTACTAATACAGTTATAGCTGAATTTAATTCTGATGATCAAATCTCTCCAGCTAGCATGACCAAGGTAATGAGCGGATATGTTATTGCAGATCAGATAGCCAGTGGCGCTATCAGTCTTGATGATAAAGTTTTAATTAGTGAGAAAGCATGGAAAACTGGCGGCTCAAAGATGTTTATTGAAGCTGGAAAAAGAATTTCCGTTCGTGACTTGTTGTCTGGGATAGTAATTCAATCTGGAAATGATGCCACAGTAGCAATGGCTGAATATGTTGCAGGCTCAGAAGAGGGATTTGTTGATTTTATGAATGCTTACGCATCTGAGTTAGAGCTAAGCAATACTTTATTTCAAAATGCTGTTGGTTGGACAGATCCTAATCATTTCTCATCAGCTAAAGATTTAGCCCATTTAACAAAAGCATTGATTAATAATTTTCCTGATCATTATGCAACCTATAAAGAAAAGGAATTTACTTTTAGTGGCATTCGCCAGCTTAATCGCAACAAGCTCTTATGGAGAGACGATTCTGTTGATGGGGTTAAAACTGGGCATACCGAATCTGCTGGTTATTGTTTAATTTCTTCTGCCAAGCGAAATGATATGAGATTAATCGCAGTCGTAGCAGGCAGCCCTTCAGAAAATGAGAGATTGACTTCATCTCAGAGACTTTTGGAATATGGTTTTAGATTCTTTGCAACTCAAAAATTAATTGCAAAAGACTCAGAGATAACTGTTGCTAGGGTTTGGGGCGGCAAAATGGATGAAGTTGCTCTTGGAACCAATGAGGACATATTGTTAACTTTGCCCAGGGCAGATTTTAAAAATATAAAAGCAAATTATAAGTTTAAGAATAATATTCAAGCTCCAATTTCTGAGGGCGATGTAATAGGCGACATTGAATTTGTCTCTAACGATAGAGTAGTTCTTTCTGCTCCATTGATAGCTATTGAGTCTGTTGAAACGAAAGGATTCTTTGGAAGAATTTGGGCTCGTATAGTCTTCTGGATCATGAGCTTATTTTCCATAGGTCAAGATGACTAATATCCCTGCCATATATCAGGGTGAATTAAAGACATTAGACCAGATAAGAGTCTCACCTTTATCTCGTGCTTATACTTTTTCAGATAGTATCTATGAGGTTATTCCATATTTTTCGGGGAAACCCCTGTGTTTTAACGAGCATGTTGATCGGATGATACAAAGCGCTAACTTTATTGGTTTGAGCGTTAATATTGAGAATGCCATTGATGATATGAAAGAGCTTGCATCGACTTTAACCAATCAAGATGGTTATGTGTATTACCAGATTTCAAGGGGCGTTGATATGGTTCGATCACATCTTTATCAAGATGATCTTGAGATAGAGAGGTTTGGTTATGCAATGCCTTTCAGTTTTCCATCTTCAGCTGTAAGCGCTATGTTATGCGAAGATGAACGATGGGGTAAATGTAATATTAAATCCACTTCTTTGCTTGGAAATGTTTTGGTCTTGAATCAAGCCAAGTCTTTGGGTTGCCAAGAAGTTGTGATGCATAAAGGCGGTTTTATGACTGAGGCAGGGGCAAGCAATGTATTTTACTTTGATTCTGATGGGTCAGTCAGAACTTCATCCTTATCAGAAAATATTCTTCCTGGAATTACAAGAGAAATTTTAATAAAGGCACTTAAGGATACTCCCTATTGCGTAAAAGAGGGCAGTTGTGCCATTTCAGATTTTCATGATTCTCCTTGTATGTGGTTGACAAGCTCAACGAAAGGAATGCTGCCTCTGACCAACTTAATTGGAACGGAGTACAAGCTTGAAGAAAATCATGAAGGTTATAAGGATGTTACTGAATTATTTAATTCTGCAATGCAGTTGCATCTTGCAGCTTCAGGATAACTCTTTCAATTTGCTCCCAAGTTTTAGCTTTTATCAAACCTTTATTTATGAGATCGATTTTTAAGATCTCCTCATTTAAATGTAAGAATTCTTTAGCATTCGCCTGTTTTATTAAGCTTAAATAAAGATTGATTTTAGATGACCATACACCACTATTGATTAAGGCAGATTTCTTATTTGCAGCCTTTAGCGATTCAAAGCAAGAATTAATAACTTTGGCGATTATCCAAACAATTGGAGCAGAGTTCTGCCGGTCATGCTCACGCATAAAGTTGATTGTCCTGAGCGCTTTTTTGAAATCCCTATTAAGTAACAAATCTTCAAGTTCAAATGCGTTGATTCCAGAGCCAAAAATTATATGATCTGTTTTAGATCCATCCAATCCATCTTTACTCAAAAATAAAAGCTTCAGCAATGCGACTTCATTTTTTTGACCCAAAAGATTTGCCTCATTATTCTGAAAAATTGAGCCCCCAAAGATTGGAAGTAGATCTTTTGGTAAAAAGCTCAACTGTCTTTTAAGCCACATTTTTTCTTCTATTACCCTTAATTTGCTGCAATTAATGATGAGGCCGTTAGCATCAAAATTTTTAATCCATGCACCACTTGTTGGCGTTTTTTCAATGCTAGATTCAATAATCAATGCAATGTTTTGAGATTTAAAGATATTTTCGTCTTCAAGAAGAGACTTTATTTTTTCTGGAAATTTTCCTGAAGTATGTTTGATATGAATAATTAGATTTTCTTGAAATAAAGAACCTCCTATATTGCTTGAGACTATTTCTTGAGTTCTATCTAATTCATCTTGATATATTGATACCTTTTCATTAAACCCACTATTATTTAAATTTTCTAAAATACTCTCAACAGCATCTTGTTTTAATATAAATTCTCCTCCTGTGATCAAAAAGTATTTATGATCTTTGGGGTCAGAAAAATTAAGAAAATTAACCTTCAATTAACCAATACTCCTGCAAAAGATCCTCTAACAGCAAGAATTCCAACTCCTCAACAATCTTTTTCTGTGCCATCATTTCTGCTTGTGGATTAGTTTCATTGACTGGAATCCAGTCTGAGATTTGAAGTCTGCCGTCAATGCTAGAGGTCATATTCATAAACTTGTATTCTAGCTCACCGATAATTTCTATCTGTTTCGCTCTTGCAGCAGAGCCACCATAAAAATTTTTCTTTTTAAATTGCAGGTTGGATATTTTAAGGACGTAATTATTGTTGGATGGATCTTGGGAGAAATATTTTGTTGATTTTTGTTTAAATGAATCCTTAACGTTCAACCCAAACTCAATTTTGTTTAGGTGTATATGTCGATCTTCAATCAAGTCAAACTGACAGTTAGAGATTAAAAGAAGAGATATGAGTATTAAGAAATACTTATTAAGTTTATTTTGCTCCATCAAAAAAATCTTCAAAGCCGGATGGGTCGTGTCTTCCAACCACTAGGTTCTCTAACATTCCAATACCTTGCTCTGAGCCTAATGTTGCCTTAGCAATTTGATGAGTATGGAAAAAAGTATAGTCTCCTGGATCAATTTTAGACAAGTCCCAAACTTCATAGCCTGTTTCACTTTCACCTTTCCAAACTCCATGTTTCCATTCATCGTGTTGATAGCCAATTCCTTTACAAAAGAATATAGGAGCCATAGTTTCTAATTCTAGGTCAAACTTTTTTTTATTTTCTAGCATTCCTGATATTTTTGCTCCGGTAGCCCAGCGTGAGCCTTTTTGCCAATTAACAGAGTGATGAAGAGAGTGAATAGTTTCAACTTCGATATCAGATGGAGCATTAGACATATTTTTATATAAAGGTAATTTATGTCCAGAAATTTGTGTTGTATTACCATCTCTATCTTCAAATGTTCCAAATTGTGTACAGAAGCCATTAAAGTGGACCGGAGCCCAGCACCAATAAACTCCAGGTTCTTGATTTAGCATTCCAGGAGCTCCGCCTTCTGGCTCTCCTACTGGTCTGACACCCCATGACCTATCTCTGATTCCATATATTGCTTGGGGATGAAGTGTCCCAGCTTCAGTTGATATTTCGCCTGTCCATTTACCCAGTTGAGTAAATCTCATGGTATTCATGATCGTTCTAGTGCCCTCCATAAGAAGCGATCTAGGTTCCTGGTGCGCAACAGAGTTAGCTGAAAATTTGAGATTACAATTTAGCTTATTGTCAGGATCTCTCAAAGAAAATGTTAGTTCGTTCATGGGCTCATCAATTGTTAAGCACATAGGGCCAATATTGATGGGAACTCTATTTTGATCTAGGCGTTGACTGGCATGAAATGAATACTGTTTACCTTTATAAGAAATGCTGAAGTGAGCATCAATTACATGTCTATTTGGGTAAATCCCTATCCCTATTTCAAAAATATATTCATTTTCAGGATCCATGCCATTAAAAAAGTACCTGTCATAAAAATTTCTATCAGTGGGGCCGGGGATAGTAATTGGCTCTATTGCTTGATGGATTGGATAATCGTCAAAAGGGGTGATGTAGTTCATTTAAATTACGAAATTAATTAATTTTTCTTTTATATAGATTACCTTTTTTATGGGCTGGTTAGCTAGAATTTTTTTAACATTTTCATTTTCTTTTGCAAGCTTCTCTAATTCGACTTGTTCAGTATTTACTGAAATATTCTCTTTGCCTCTGACTTTTCCATTCACCTGAATGATGAGTTGAAAATTTTCTAATTTAAGAAATTCTTCATTAAACATTGGCCAAGAATTCTCAAAATCCTCTCCATCAGATTCTGAATATTGTTTCCATAAATACAGGCTTATATGAGGAGTAATTGGTGACAACATTTTTAAAGTAAACTGAATCACTTCATCAAGACAGAATTTTTCAGAATCACTCGCATTATCTTTTTTAAAAGACTCCGGCACTGCATTTAATAACTCCATCACTGAAGCTATTGCAGTATTAAATGAGTTGCGCTCAGCGAAATCATTAGTAACTTTTTTTAGAGTTTGATGACTTTTTTGACGGAGTTCAAGCTCCAGTTTTGTAAATTTATTTGGCTGTTTTTCAGAAAATTTTTTTCTTTCTGATAAAAGAGTCCAAATGCGTTTGAGAAATTTGTATGAGCCCTCAATTGCAGTATCTGACCATTCTAGAGACTGTTCAGGTGGAGAGGTAAACATCATATAAAGTCTAATTGTGTCAGCTCCATATTGATCAATAAATTTCTGAGGATCCACGGTATTGCCTTTAGACTTTGACATTTTGTAACCATCTTTTAGAACCATGCCTTGTGTAAGAAGTTTTTTAAAAGGCTCATCACCCTCAACAAGACCAACATCTCTCATTGCCTTATGGAAGAATCTTGAATAAAGAAGATGCAATATTGCGTGCTCAACTCCTCCAATATAGAGATCAACAGGAAGCCAATACTTAGAATTTTCATCTAATGCTTTTTTATTGTTATCCGCTGCTGTAAATCTTGCGTAATACCATGATGAATCTACAAAAGTATCAAAAGTATCTACCTCGCGAGACTTTCCAGGGCCTAAATTAAAGAAAGTTTTATTTTGACTTAATGGTTTTGGAGATTCTCCATCTTTGATTTTAGGCAACTTCACTGGCAGATCTTTGTTCTCTAAAAAAATAGGCTCACCATCCTCATAGATAACAGGTATTGGACAACCCCAAAATCTCTGCCTGCTTACACCCCAGTCTCTTAATCTAAAATTTTCTATACTTTTACCTATGCCGCTTTTTTTCAAGTGAGCATTAATATTATGAATCGCTTCATCCGATTCCTGCCCAGTAAAATTTTCAGAGTTAACAAGGGCTCCTTTCTTGGGAGATGGTAATTCATCGCATTCAATAACTTTTTTAATTTCAATATTATATTTTTTGGCAAACTCATAGTCTCTCTCATCATGCGCTGGAACACCCATTATTACACCTGTTCCATAGTCCATAAGAACGTAATTTGCAATCCACACATCAAGATCGATATCCAAGAAAGGATGTTTAACTTTTAAATTTGTTTTGAACCCTAACTTTTCTGCCTTGGCCATATCAGCTTCTGCCATTTTAGTTGCGTTACATTTTTTTATGAATTCATTAATTTTTGGACTTTTACTTACAAGACTTTGAGCTAAAGGATGATTTGGAGAAATAGCTATGTAAGTTACGCCATAAATAGTATCAATTCTTGTAGTAAAGGCAGTTAATTTTTCCTCGTTAAGCAAGGAAAATGTTATTTCTGAGCCAAATGACTTGCCAATCCAGTTTTTTTGCATAGATTTTACATTTTCTGGCCAATCTAAATTTTCAATTGATGAAAGCAACTCATCAGCATAATCAGTAATCTTTAAAAACCATTGATCAATTTCTTTTAGTTCAACAGTTGCTCCAGATCTCCATCCTTTTCCATCAATTACTTGTTCATTTGCTAAAACTGTTTCATCAACAGGATCCCAATTAACTAAGGATTTCTTTCTATATACAAGACCTTGTTTATGGAGCAAGGTAAAAATTTCTTGTTCCCATTTAAAGTAATCAGGATCACAAGTTTTAAGCTCTTTTGACCAATCATAACTAAAGCCCAACCTCTCTAATTGTGATTTCATATTTTCAATATTTTTTTCAGTCCAACTTTGAGGATCAACTTTGTTTTTTATAGCTGCATTCTCAGCCGGAAGACCGAATGCATCCCACCCCATTGGCTGAAAAACGTTAAAGCCTTGCATTCTCTTAAATCTAGAAATTACATCTCCAATCGTATAATTGCGAACATGACCCATGTGCAATTTTCCAGAAGGGTACGGAAACATTGAAAGGCAGTAAAATTTTTCTTTTGTTTCTGAGGGTGACGCTTTATATGAATTATTTTGTTTCCATGATTCCTGGATTAGATTTTCTACTTCAGCGGGATTATATTCTTTGGCACTCATTTTTCTAAAAAAGATCCTTCAAGATAGTTAATATTATGCTTATTCTCGCAAAATGTTTTATCTTCCATGAGTTTTTGATGCAAAGAATGATTTGTGCTTATACCATCCACAAAAAACTCATCCAAGGCACTTAACATTCTTTTGATACAAGATTCTCTGGTATTAGCAGTTGTAATAATTTTTGCAAGCAGAGAGTCATAATGGGGGGGCACCATGTACCCCGAATAGATATGAGCATCAAACCTGACTCCAAACCCTCCAGGCGGATGCATTTTATTTATTATTCCTGGCGATGGAATAAATGTCTCTGGATCTTCAGCATTGATCCTGCATTCCATTGCATGGCCTCGAAATATGATTTCTTCTTGATCAAGTGTTATTTCTATATCTAGAGCAAGTTTTAGCTGTGCTTTAACAATATCAAAGCCAGTAATCATCTCAGAAACAGGGTGCTCAACCTGGATTCTAGTATTCATTTCAATGAAATAAAATTTTCCATTTTCATATAGAAACTCAAGAGTGCCAACCCCAGAGTACTGAATATTTTTGCAGAGGGTTAAGCATGCTTTTAATGTTTCTTCTAGAGACTCTTGGTTAATATCAAGAGCAGGGGCTTCTTCAATAATTTTTTGATGTCTTCTTTGCATACTACAATCTCTCGTGCCAAGATGTATGGCATTGCCTTTCCCATCAGCAACAATCTGAACTTCTATGTGACGAGGGTTTTGAATAAATTTTTCAAAATACACAGTGTCATTCCCAAAAGCGTTCTTTGCTTCTTGTTTAGTAAGATCTAATGATGAAATCAATTCTGACTCTTCTTGTACAACCCTCATACCTTTGCCACCACCTCCTGCGGAGGATTTAATCATCATAGGATAGCCAACCCCTGCAGCTATTTTTTTGATTTCCTCATCAGCTTCAGGGATTTCTCCTTTGAAGCCTGGCACGATGGGAATATTTGATTCTTCAGCTAGACCTTTTGCAGTAATCTTATCTCCCATTTGCCGGATAACATTGGAAGAAGGGCCAATAAATATAAACCCACTAGCTTCACATCTTTCGGCAAAATCTGCATCTTCTGCAAGAAAACCATACCCAGGATATATTGCATCTGCTCCTGTTAATTCTGCAGCTGAGAGAATTGAGGGGATGTTTAGATAGCTTTCAAGTGGACTTGCTGGCCCAACACAAACAGTTTCGTCTGCAAATCTTAGGTGTTTAAGCTCTTTATCTCCGGTTGAGTATATTGCAACCGTTTTAAGGTCTAGCTCCTTACAAGCCCGTAGAGCTCGCAGAGCAATCTCCCCTCGATTGGCAATAAGAATTTTTTTGGACATTAGTCTATGACGATTAGTGATTGATCAAATTCAACAGGTTCTCCATCTTCAATGTGTATAGCGGAGATCTTACCGGTAAATTCCGATTTAATTTCATTCATCATCTTCATTGCCTCGACAATACACACAACATCTCCCACATTGACATGACCGCCAATTTCAATAAAGGGAGGTTTGTCTGGCGCAGGTTTTCTATAAAACGTCCCAACAATTGGCGACTTAATAATAGAGCCTGATTCATTAGCGGATACCTCAGCTTTTTCTGAGGGCGCGTTTACTGAAGTCTCGACTACTGGAGCTGGCTTTACTTTCAAGGGTTGAGAATTCTCTCGTGCAATTCTAACCGACTCCTCGCCTTCCTGAACTTCAATTTCAGATAAATCTGAGTCTTGCAGCATTTCAATCAATTTTTTAATTTTTCTAATGTCCATTATTTCTCATCGTAATAGTTATCAATAATGTGACTGAGGGCTAGCTCATATCCTTGAGTGCCAAGTCCACATATAACACCACTTGCAATATCAGAAAAATAGGATTTCTGTCTAAATTCTTCTCTCGCAAATATATTTGATATATGAACTTCATAAAATGGGACTCCAATCCCCAGCAGAGAATCTCTAATTGCAATGCTGGTATGGGTTAAAGCCCCAGGATTTATAATTATGAAATCTACTTTATTCATTGAGTCTTGAAGTTTAGTAACAATTTCATGTTCAGCATTACTTTGAAAAGTTTCAATATGAATATCATGAGAACTCGCTCTAGCTTCCAAACCCTGATTAATTTCTTCCATGGTTACAGAGCCATAAACTTCAGGTTCTCTTACGCCAAGTAGATTTAAATTTGGGCCATGTATTACTAATATTTTCATTTTAAAAGATTTTATATGTTTTTTCTCAGAATTTAAAAGATTTTAAAGACTTTTAATTACTTTTGGATAACAGTATTTTCCCTCCGCACAACCTTGGTATATCACTTTAATGCTTTGCAGCTTGCCTAGATTAACATCTAACAGTTCAGCATCAACCTCTAAATCATCTTTAAAAATAACAGACTCTCCAAAAAATTCATCAGATATTTTTGACTCACTCTTTAAAATGTAATTATGTTTCAGAATCTCGTCACCTTTTTGAATTAAAATTGATTTTTTATATATGTAATATCCGGGTTTAATGTTCCAAGATATAAGTATTTTGCTTTCTATAATTGATGCATTAAGAATGAATGCCTCATCAACATTCAAAATCTCTCCATCTATAAATGGAGCTTTGGTAAATATTAAGCCAGGGAGAAAAACAAATGCGTATAATAAGAGCCTAGAATTCATTCGCGCATTATAAAATAAACCATGGCAATAAAATTATTTTTAAAAATTTTTTTCTTACTCCCGGTTTGGCTTTTGCGTTGTCTTACTTTTCAAAAAAGTATTGCTATTAACAATCAAATTCTTGATTATCAAACGCAGGCCTTTTTAGGGCTTCAATCATTACAGATTAATGCCTTTGATGATCCTAGTACCTATGATTCTGCTGAAGAATTAAGAGAAATGCTAATAGAAGGATTGCCATTAAGCTCAAAACCTTACATGCCTGTTAAATTAACAGATCATTCATTATCCACTAAATTTGGAAGTCTTAAAATCAGGGAGTATTGTGCTGAGAAATTATCAATTAGTTCACCGATTTTATATTTTCATGGAGGGGGGTATGTATTAGGCGGTATAGAAAGTCATGATGCTGCCTTGCAATTCTTTGCTGCAGAAATGGGAGCAAAAATTTTTTCGCTTGATTATAGGTTGGCGCCCGAAAATAAATTTCCTTCGTCTTTGCAAGATGCGAACCTTGCTCTGGAGAGGCTTGCAGAAAAATTGAATCTTACCATTGGAGAAATAAGTGTTTGTGGTGATAGTGCTGGGGGCCATCTTGCTTCATCACTTTCAACATTTAGAGCTATTAATAATTTAGAATTACCCCTTTCACAATGCCTTATATATCCAATGACGGATCCTTCTTGTAACTCAAAATCTCAAAATGATTTTGCAGATGGCTTCTTTTTAAGTCAAAAAGCCATGATTTGGTTTTGGAAGCAGTTAATGGATTCAAGTAAAAATCTTACTGATCCAACGTTCAATTTAACCATCGACCCCAATGTTAAACTTCCCAAAACATTAATAATTACTGCAGGTTTTGATCCTTTAAGTGATGAGGGGGAAGCATATGCCAAACTGCTTGATAATTCTGGCAATGAAGTCCAGCAAATTCATTATCCCCATCTGATCCATGGTTTTGTTAGTATGACTGCCTTAAAAGCAGCTAAAGAGGCAACTCAAGACTTGTTGAAGACATATAAAAACTTTTTAAAATAATGAAACCATTGCTAAAAATTTCTAATTTATCTATTAATTTCCAAGTCAGAAACGTTGAGTTTTCTGCTGTGAAGAATTTAGATCTAGTAATCGAAGAGAATCAGATCGTTGGACTAGTTGGGGAATCTGGATCAGGTAAATCAGTTACAGCAATGTCTATCATGCGATTACTTCCAGAGCCCAAGGCATCATTTAGCGACCAATCTTCAATCATATTAGATGGAACAGAAATCCTCAGTGCTGATAAAAATTCTCTAAGAAATAT
>CABXNE010000007.1 GCA_902513515.1 uncultured SAR86 cluster bacterium | reverse complement strand
GGTGTTATTTATTTTTTTATTGAAAATATTACTAGTAAGATTTATCTTTTTTAAATTCAACCATTCAAAAATATCATTCAAACTTTCTGGGGAACTAATAAATTCTTCAAAAATAATAACTTTAATATTTCTTTTATGAAAAATATTTAAAACTTTTTCTAAATATTTATCATAAAAACCTCTTTCAACATAAGCAAAAGGATTAACTGAAATAGTAGGATCAAAATCTACCCTATTAGAGTTCTTGATAACTTCTGAGAATTCTCTCTTTTCAATCCCATTCTCTAGGCTATATTTATAATTAGACCAACACCTGGAAACGGGCTCACGAAAAATAACTAAAATCTTTGCATCTGGAAAATCAAAATTAATTCTCCTTAATGCATCTTCATGTTCAATGTAAGAAACACTCTTTTCAAGAAAATAGTTATAACTTTCTTCATATCTTTTAAAAAAATCCAAATAAGTTTGTTTGCCGCAATAATTGCTGCCTAGAAAATATTTTGGTTCAGGTTTGACCGGGGTCATTAGTTTTATTTTTGAGTGAAGGTCTAATGTTTTTGCAAGTAATGTTGAGCCCGATCTTTGCGCTCCGATAATAAACAAATTTTTCACTTATTTATTTTTTTATTTATTATATATGGATCTTGATGGCTAACCTGGTTTAATATTCTAATTAGGTATTCACCAATTACACTCATGATCATAATGATCAATCCACTAGATAATGAAAGCAAGATTGCAATTGAAGCCCAGCCAGGAATGGCTATGCCAGAAATAAGTGATCGATATAAGGTATAAAGCCCAAATATAAGAACAAAAAGAGAGCTTAATAAACCAACAATAGAAGCCAACCTTAATGGGATAGTTGAGTGCTGAAAAAGAAGATCGAAAACTAGGGAAATTAGTTTTCGAAAAGTGTAATTACTTTTTCCAAGCTTTCTCTTTTCATGATGCACTGAAACGCCTCCAATATTTTGAGAATATTTTAAAAGCAGGCCAGGAATATACGGTTTGAAATGATTTTCTGAACAAACTAAATTTATAACTGTTCTATCTACGGCTCTAAAATTAGATAACGTTACATCTGATTGAATATTAAAAATTCTTTTATTGAATTTATTAATGACTTTACTGCCAATTGATCTAAATAAATTATGCTTTTTTGAAGCAAATTCACCAAAGACTAAATCTTTTCCATCATTTATTAATTCAACTAATTTTGGAATCTCCTCAGGAGGATTCTGCAGATCATCATCCATAGTAATAATAATTTCATTTTTGCTATGCCGAAAACCACAAAGATTTGCACTGTGTTGTCCAGAATTTTTAAGAAGTTGAAGACCGATGATATTTTTATTACCTTCGCCCAGTTCTAGAATTTTTTCCCAACTAGTATCTTGACTGGCATCATCAATAAGAATAATTTCATAAGAAAATTGCTCCGATTCCATTACGTCAACTATTCTTTCTACAATCTCTTTTATAGAGCCCTCGCTATTAAAAACTGGAATAATTATACTTAAGTTGTTCACTGATATTTTTTCATACATTTGCTGCATACATAATAACAGTAATTTTAATTCAAGAATTCTGTTCGCAATGCCATTTAGTAAAATGATCTGTAACTATTGTAGTGTCTAGCCCTATCCAAAATGGCAGTCTTACAAGCCTAGAAGAAATAGAGTCGGTTATTTCCATAGAGCTTCCTGTCCTGCCAAATTTCATTCCTGCAGGCGAGCTATGGAGCGGAATATAATGGAAAATACAATTTATTTCGGACAGATTCATGAATTTAATAAAATTTGTTCTTTCAGAATAACTCTGCATTAGCAAATAAAATAAATGTCCGTTTCCCTCACAAGATTTTGGTATAAAGGGAATTTTAATTGAGCCAAGATCATTGTAATCCAAGAAAAAATTATTATATTTTTTCCATATCTCCAATCGAAGCTTTGTAATTTCAGTGGCTTGATCCAACTGAGCAAATAAAAATGCAGCTGTGGTTTCGCCAGGCAAGAAAGAGGAACCAATATCTTGCCATGAATACTTATTAACTGTACCTCGAAAAAAATTAACTCTATCAGTTCCCTTTTCTCTAATAATTTCAGCTCTATTAACTAAGTTAGAGTTATTGATTACTAAAGCGCCGCCCTCTCCAGAAATAATATTTTTTGTTTCATGGAAACTAAAACATCCTAGATCACCTATGGTTCCTAAGGACCTTCCTTTATATTTAGACATAATTCCTTGAGCAGCATCTTCTATAACAAATAAATTATATTTCTTAGCAATTTCTAATATGGTATCCATTTCACAAGCCACTCCTGCATAATGGACTGGTAAAATTGCTTTAGTTTTTGGAGTGATAGCTTTTTCGATGAGGGTTTCATCAATATTTAGTGTATCTTCTTTTATATCAACAAAAACGGGGACTCCCCCTCTAAGCACAAATGCATTTGCCGAAGAAACAAATGTATATGACGGCATAATAATTTCATCGCCTGGCTTAATATCAATTAAAATAGCCGCCATTTCTAATGCTGCTGTACAAGAATGAGTTAAAAGGGCTCTTTGACATGGTAAATTTGTTTCCAACCATGAACTGCAAAGTTTTGTGAAGTGGCCATCTCCTGATAAATGTCCAGCTTCATAAACTTCGCTTATTCTTTTTATTTCATTGCCAGTTAAATAAGGCAAATTAAATCTGATCATGTAAAAAAATTATGAAATTTTGATTAAGTATGGGAGCATAATGCAATGTTTTATATGTTCAGTAAAGTTCCAAGAGGCTCAATAAATCATTCCCTAGGAGACTCGATCACTTATTTTCTTCAGTCATGGGTTAGTGGGCTAAAAGATACTGAAAAAATTAAGCAATTTGAAACTTTATTTGCCAAGTATATTGATCGAAAATATTGTGTAAGCTTTCCATTTGCCAGAACAGCAATTTACTATGCTTTACGTTTACAGAATCTCCCAAAAGGATCTGAGGTAATAATGCCTCCAATCAGCATTAAAGGAATATTGGATGTTGTAGTTTATTTGGGCCTTGTTCCAAGATATGTTGATTTAGATCTTAGAAACTTTTGTTTTGATGAAAAAAAATTATCCGAAGCAATAAATGAGAATACCAGAGCAGTTATCATTACCTATCTCTTTGGTACAGCTCCCAATATAAAAAAACTTGTCGAAATTTGTAAAGAAAAAAATATTTATGTAATTGAGGATTTCTCCCAAGGATTAAATGCAGTTTTTGGTGAAAAAAAACTAGGTTCTTTTGGAGACTGTTCAATTTATAGCTCTTCTGCAATAAAACAAATTGATACTTTTGGTGGCGGTCATTTACTTACAGACGATGACAAGTTAATTGCAGAAATTCAATCAGAACAAAAGAAATTATTTCCAAGTAACAGAAGATTTCTGATAAAAAAAACTTTTACTAATTTGATTTATAACATTGCTACAACTAAATTAGTTTTTAATTTGTTAATTAACCCAATATTAATGGTCTTGAAAAAGGTTGGGGTCAACACAGAAAAAATGACTGGTACAAGAAATAAGCTTCCTATCATTTTGATGCCGAAAGAATGGTTTAATGCGTATACATCTTTTCAAGCAAATGTAGGAATTAAAGAATTACAAAAAGTAGAAGCTTTAGATAAAAGAAGAATTAATCATGCACAAAAAATATTAGATTTACCTTCATCAATTGAATTCAGTCAAAGAGAAAATAAAGAAAATCACTCTTTTTGGCAATTAATCGCTTTTTCTGAAAATCCACTCAATCTCATGAAAACCTTGAGTGATCATAAAGTAGACAGTTGCACATCTAGTCTAGAGTTATTATCAGAGCTTTCTCACTATCCTGGCTCATGCGAAATGCCAAATGCAAAAAAAATTCATACTAAGGGAATATTCATACCATGTTTTGCACGAATGAATGAGTCACAAAAAAACACAGTATATGAAGCGATTAAAGCCATACAAATAAATGAAAAATAGTCTAGATAATTGGTTAACTCATTCCAGACAACATACTTACTCTGATTGATAGGATTAATATTCCTGAGATACATGGAATTGCAAAAATAAATCCAAGCATTGGTGAACTAATTCTTCTTTGGGCCATCAGCATAATGTGAGTCATTCCAGCAGCAAATAAAGCGGAGAAGATAAATGAATATCCCATCAAATGAACAGATAGTGATTGTTGAAAAACTGTTATAAAAAATAACAAACAAAACATTAAAGGCAGTAATATTTTTAAGGCAAGTTGAGAATTTTTAATCAAAAAGTATATTCCTACAAGAGAAATTAAAGACAACGCAGTCATTCCTATTAATGAAAACATGCAATTATAAATACCAATCAGTGCCAGATTGTTACCAGAAAAAAATTCTATTCCCTGACCTCCAAAACATTGAGTAAATCTTGAACCAGCTAGAAATTGCAGAGCTCCAATTAAACCTCCATTATGAGCATCGTTGCCTGAAATGCCCATTCTGTAAAATATTGAGCTATTTGTTGCAAAATCAATGTAAAAACTTGCAATGAGTTGAATTAATATCAACCCAATAATTGGGAGACCTAAAAATAACATAACACTAGAACGGTTTCTTGGGATTAAAACATTAGGTGGAAAAAATCTATTTACCGAAGATGTCTCATTTTTTATAAATAAAGGAGAAATAGTCAATAGTACATAAAAAATTAATAGAGCTAATGCCCATAAAAAATGCATCATTGCTGCCATGAAGAAAGAGGCAAGCCCTAATTTAAAATTTTTATTTTCAAATGAGAACATGCCAAATAGGAAAAACATTAAAAAATAAGCCTCCCACCAACCTCCTAACAACATCTTATAAGTCCATGGAGAGAGAGCAAACAAAGCAAAGCAAACTATCCCAAGTAAAATATTTGGTAAATGAGAATAATTTTTTGAGAATTTAATCATTAGTTCAGCAATAAGAACTGCACATAAAAAAATTAAACATTTATCAAAAATAGGCCCAACCACTAACACAGATTCTATACCGCCTATGAAATACATTATTAAATATGGCCAGAAAACAATGGCATGATGTGAAGTGATACCCTCACTCCACGAGGACTCTAATACACAATCATTGCATACTGACCATATCGTAAATCCAAAAGTATCACGGCCATTAAGATTTAGAAATTCTAAAGCATTTACAATCCTATCAGCATGAAAGTCCATCCAATTGATACCCAAGGGTGCATATACACTCATGAAAAGAAGGTATCCCAAAAACACTAATGAATATGATGCTAGTCTTAAGATAAATTGCATGGTTTATATGATAACAATTTAGTTTTTATTAACAGAGTTTTTTAGTTCTGTTTTAAAGAATCGATTAATGAAGCGGTAACATTTGGATCACCTGAAAAAATTGAAGGAGCAATTCTTGAGGCAATAGATCCATAACGGGTATAAATTTCATTAGCTGCCTCGCTTGGAGTTCCTGTAACTGCAATATTTTCAAGCATTTCATCAGAAATAAGTGAAGGGATTTCTTGCCATAATCCTTTTTTTGTTAAGTTATTTAATTCAGGTTGTATATTATCCCAACCATGTTGCTCTAAAACTAGCTTATAAGCAGGAGTAGAGCCATAAAATCCTATTTGAGCCTTGCAAGCATCTCTTGCTTTTTTTATCTCCTCATCATTCATACCAGTTGCAACCATTACTCCAACAGAAATATCAAATTCTTTTGTTTTAGATATATCAAGACCTTTCTTGATAGAGGGCAATGTAACTCCTTCTAAAAACTTTGTTGTGTGAAAAGGATGAACTAAAAAACCATCTCCTGATTCGGCTGCAGCTTGAGTCATTAATGGTCCTACTCCTGCAACATAAATTTTTGGAAGACCAAATGGATTTTTTCCTGGATTAAAAAAAGGAGTCATCAATGTATGTTTGTAAAATTCACCCCTGAAATCTAGATCTTTCCCTTCATGCCAGCATCCCCATATTGCTTTAATGGCATTAACCATTTCTTTCATGCGTTTTGCAGGTGAAGACCATGGCATTGAATATCTCTTTTCAATATGAGGTTTTATTTGAGAGCCCAAACCAAGAGTAAATCTTCCTTTGGACATCAATTGCAGATCGTATCCTAGATTAGCCAAGGTCATGGGATTTCTAGAAAATGCTACAGCTATTGAGGTTGAAAGCTCTAATTTTTTTGTTGCAAGAGCAGCAGCAGCAAGAGGTAGAAATGGTTCATGAGGGCCCTCAAAAGTATATGCTCCATCGTATCCAAGATCCTCAAGGTTTTTGCTAATACTCGCGGCTTCTGCAGGATCTCGAGTAATCATCGAGCAATCAATTTTAATTTTTTTCATATTAAGTTATGTTTTTTTAGCTTGAATGATTATGCTAGATGTATTCCATTTTGTGTATCCCAAGTAGTAATATAGCTATATATTTATTACCAATTAGGAAAAAATAATGAACTCAAAAATATGTGAACTTCTTGATATTGAATTCCCTCTAGTTGCTTTTACCCATTGCAGAGATGTGGTGGTAGCAGTATCAAAGGCGGGTGGATGTGGTGTATTAGGAGCAGTAGGAATGACTCCTGAACAGTTAGAAGAAGAGCTTAAATGGATCGACGATCATATTGATGGGCTCCCATATGGGGTAGATGTATTAATACCAAATAAAATGGCTGATAAAGATAAAAAATTTGATGCTGAAAAATTAACCTCTATGATCCCGCAAGAATATGCAGATTTTAGAGCAGATATTCTTGAGAAACATGATATTGAAGCTGGCGAATTGCGAACCATCAAAACAGCAGCAACTTATATGGCTGAAAACACTAAAGCAGATGGTGCCAAAGCTTTACTAGATGTTGCATTTAGCCATCCTATAAAAATAATAGCAAATGCTTTAGGTGTCCCACCTGATTGGATGGTTCAAATGGGAAAAGAGAATGATGTAAAGGTTGCTGCTCTTCTCGGTACAGCGCAACACGCCATAAATCAAGTAAAAGCAGGTGTTGATATTTTGGTTGTTTCAGGCACAGAAGCTGGCGGTCATTGTGGAAGTGTTTCAACCATGGTGTTAATTCCAGAGGTTCATGAGGCCATCCAACCATATGGTGATGTTCCAATCTTGGCTGCTGGTGGAATTGCAACTGGAAGGCAAATGGCAGCTGCGATGAGTATGGGAGCATCGGGTGCTTGGTGTGGCTCTGTATGGTTAACAACTGCTGAATCTGAAGTTCCGCCAGTAATTAAAGAGAAAATGGTGGCCGCAACTTCAAGTCAAACAACTAGATCAAGAAGTAGAACAGGAAAACATTCAAGACAACTTGTATCAGAATGGACAAAGGCTTGGGAAGCAGATGGAGCTCCTGAGCCACTACCTTTACCCTTGCAACCTATGGTGGCTGAACCAGCTTTGGCAAAAGTTAATAAATTAGCAGAAGGCGGGCATGAAGGCGCAAAAGAACTTTCGACTTACTGGGTGGGTCAAGGCGTCGGATTAATGAATCAGACAATCTCAGCAAGCGATGTTGTTCAAGACTTTAAAGAAGACTTCATTGAAGCATATGAAAGACTGGCCAATTTTGTAGGCGATTGATTACTCAGGAGCAGAATATCTTTGAGATACGGCTCTTTTAAATCCATCTCTTTCAAAAAGCATATCGGTCCAACGCTTGATATTGGGTTTAAATGCTTCCTCTATTTGAAGGGTCTTAGCTAAATAAATTGCATAGCTAACGCATATATCTGCAATAGTAAATCTCTCTGAGCACAAATATTCTCTTGATTCCAAAGATTGCTCTAGCAGCTTTAATCTAGCTACAAACCATCTTCTGTATCCCTCTGCAGCCTCATCAGCAACACCTATCTCTTGGAAGGTGTATCTTAAAACAACTGTTTGAGGGAAGGTTAAAGTAGCATCAGAGTGAGCAAGCCAATTTAAATAATGATGATAATCAGCCTCATCACTATTAACTCTCAAGTCAGTAGGACCATATTTTTCTACTAGGTATTGGCACATGGCAACTGATTCTGTCATTTCTACTTCACCATCAATTAAATATGGAATGGTGCCAAGAATATTTACATCCATGTATTCCTTATGTAAAAACCTAGGCGGAAAGGGCATCATCTCAGATTCATAACCCACTCCCATCTCCTCTGCAGTCCACATAGGTCTAAGACCTCTTGAATCATTGCAGCTATAAATTTTGATGCTCATTATTTTTTTCCTTATAAAGAAAAGTACCATTTTTTTAAAATTAATTTCAAAATGGTAATTATTTGTATATTATATTACCACTCAATTTTATTAAATAGAAATGCTCAGAAAAAATATAGCTCCCGAAATAAAAACAAATATTGATATCAATTCTGATGAATTTATTCATAACAAAAATGTGATGTTAAAGAAAATAAACTTTCTTGATGAGCTTTTAGACAAAGCTGAATTAGGAGGTGGAGCTTATCATCACGAACGATTAGCAAAACGAGGCAAAATGCCTGTAAGGGAAAGAGTCTTTAATTTACTAGATCCTGATACCCCCTTCCTTGAAATTGCTCCATTTGCTGCTTATGGAACAGATTTTACTGTGGGTGGCGGATGTGTTGCTGGGATTGGAATTGTTGCTGGTACTGAGTGTGTAATCTTTGCTAATGACCCTTCAGTTCTTGCTGGTGCCATGACAGTTTATGTTGGAGAAAAATGGAACAGAGCAATGGAAATTTCTCGAGATAATCGACTGCCCTACATTAATTTTGTTGAATCTGCAGGTGGAGATCTTCGAATGGGTACAGGAAAAAAAGGAGATCAACCACCAATCGCACCAACTATAGGTCATACCCATTTCGCTGCGACAGGAAGATATTTTTACGATCTAACAGAGCTTTCTAAGATGCGCATACCAGTCATATCAATTGTATTCGGGTCATCAACTGCAGGTGGCGCTTATCAACCGGGTATGTCAGATTATAATATCTTTATTAAGGATCAAGCTAAGGTTTTTCTTGCAGGGCCTCCTCTTGTTAAAATGGCAACTGGAGAAGTGTCAGATGATGAGACCTTGGGTGGTGCAAAAATGCATTCCGAAATTTCAGGCCTGTCAGATTACTTGGCTGAGGATGAAATGGATGCCTTAAGGTTATGCAGGAATGTAGTCTCACATTTGCATTGGGTTAAGGAGGGTCCTTCTCCCCTTCCTGAGGCTGATAGCCCAACTTTATCTCAAGATGAATTATTAGGTCTTATAGATGAAGAGCTTAAGAGCCCGCTTGATATTAGAGAAGTAATTGGTCGCATTGTTGATGGCTCAAGGTTTGAGGAGTTCAAGCCGCTTTATGGAAAGACTATGATTTGCGGATGGTCAATGCTTCATGGATATCCTGCAGGTATATTAGGAAATAATGGCCCCATCTACCCCGAAAGTGCTGAAAAAGCCGCAACCTTTATCCAGCTATGCAATAAACGAAACATACCATTAATTTTTCTTCAAAATGTCACAGGGTTTTTGGTAGGAAAGGATTTCGAGAGACAGGCTATTATTAAAAAAGGCTCTCAGCTTATTAATGCAGTGTCTAACTCTAACGTACCTCATATCACAATTATTATTGGAGCATCATTTGGCGCAGGTACATACGCTATGTCAGGGAGAGCATATAACAACAGATTCACCTTCCTTTGGCCAACAGCAAAAATTGCTGTTATGGGTTCGAAACAGATTGCTGGAGTAATGTCCATTGTTCGAAGAGGTCAGGCTGCAAGAAAAGGTGAAAAATTTGATGAAAAGCTTGATGCTCAAATCGTAGAGACAGTTGAGCAAATGTCAGAGCAGATGTCAGAGGGGCTTGTTGCAAGCAGCATGGTTACAGATGATGGCATCATTGATCCAAGAGACACTAGAAGCGTCATTGGATTTTGCCTATCTATAGTTTCTAACTCTTCAATTGACGGCACTAAAGAATATGGGGTATTTAGATTATGAGATTTAATTCAATTCTTGTTGCTAATCGTGGAGAGATTGCCTGTCGAATCATGCAAACCGCTCAATTTATGGGTATTAAATGTATAGCTGTATTTGTTGATGCTGATAAAGATGCTCCATTTGTAAAGATGGCTGATGAAGCCATCAAGTTAACTTCTGGCTACATGGATGGCTCTGCCATCATTGATGCAGCTAAAAAATCTGGAGCAGAAGCAATCCATCCAGGATATGGATTTTTATCTGAAAATGCTGCCTTTGCAAGAAAAGTTAAAAGTAATAAATTAATTTGGATTGGCCCATCTCCTCATGTAATTAAAGTCATGGGAGATAAATTAAAAGCTAAAGAACTAGCAGAAAAATCTGGTGTTCCTACTTTGCCAATGACTTCAAATACTAAAGATGTAAAAAGCATTGGGTACCCAATTTTAATTAAAGCTGCTGCTGGAGGTGGCGGCAAAGGAATGCGAATTGTTAAAAAAGAAAGTGAATTAAAAGATTCTATCGTAAGCTCAAAAAGAGAGGCTCTCTCAGGTTTTGGTGATGACAGAATTTTTATAGAAAGATATGTAGAGAAATCACGTCATATTGAGATACAAATCTTGGGTGATGAACACGGTAATGTTGTTCATTTAGGGGAACGTGAATGCTCTATACAGAGACGACACCAAAAAATTATTGAGGAGTCCCCTTCCCCAAGAATTGATCCATTTTTACGAGAAGAGATAGGTCAGGCTGCAGTTAAATTAGCTAAAAAAATTAAATACTGCTCTGCAGGAACTGTTGAATTTTTATTTGATGATAAAACAGATGAATTTTGGTTTTTAGAAGTTAACACTAGACTGCAAGTTGAGCATCCAGTCACAGAAGAAGTTACAGGAATAGATTTAGTTGCTGAGCAAATCAAGATAGCTAGAGGGGATGAGCTTGAATTTTCTCAAGATGATATTGATTGGCATGGACATGCAATTGAAGCAAGATTATATGCTGAAGATCCTGGAAATAACTTTCTACCTGAAATAGGAACCTTGCATACATATGACACCAGTCTCGCTTCAGACGTGAGATGGGATTCAGGTGTAGAAGAAGGCAGCGTCATTGGCACAGATTTTGATCCCATGTTATCTAAAGTTATTTCTTGGGCACCCAATAGAATTGATGCTGCCAATAAACTAGCACGCGGACTTGAAAAGGCTCACATGGGAGGCGTGGTAACAAATCGTCAATTTTTAATTTCTTGCTTAAGAAATGAAAGTTTTTTAAACGGAAATACAACAACAGATTTTATTGAACGTGAAGCTTTGGAAACTAAAAAGAATCTTTCTGCAAATGAACTTCATCAAGCATCAACAGCAATTGCTTTATGGCTAGCACAACAAAATAGAGTCTCTGATCCTGTTACAGATTTTATGCCTGCAAATTGGACCAATGGAAGAATGCCACTTCAAAGAGTTAAGTTGCTCTTTATGCAAAATGAGATCGAAATAAAGTACAAGTTAAATAAAGATAATTTATATACTGTTATGGGCTCCATTTGCGAAATTCACCATTGCGACAGTTCTGGTATTGATATAGAAATAGATTCTCACAGATTTTATGCTCACGTGACTGAGGCAGACAGCATGATTTTAATAAACATGCCGTTTGGAGACGTTGATGCATCTGTGCTTCCTAGGTTCATAGATCCAGGCAATGATGTCCCTGAGGGGGGCTTGGTAGCTCCAATGCCTGGAAAAGTTATAGATGTGAAGGTTAAAAAAGGCAGTAAAGTAAAAGCTGGTGATACTTTAGTAATTATTGAAGCAATGAAAATGGAGCATTCAATTAAAGCAACTGAGACCGGTAAGATAGCAAAGGTAATGGTTCGACTTGATGATCAAGTCAATAATGGTGCCACTCTTCTGGTGCTACAGAAATAGTATGAAATCTCAAGCGGCCCTTTCAAAAAATTCACTGCAACTTGGAAAGAGGCATCTTGAGGTGATGGATGAGCTTGAAAGCATGCTTGATCAAGGACTGTCCTTTTCAACAATGTCTGATCTTGCAAAGCAATTAAAAATTTCTTTAAGAACTTTATATGAAATTGCACCAAGTAAAGAAGAATTAATAGTCACAACCGTTGATAGAGTTTTAAAAAAGCACGGTAAGATTGCGATGGATGCAATGAATGCTCAGCCATCTCCAATTAGAAAATTAGAAAGTTTTTTAGCTGTTGCTAACCAAGCGGTTGGGCCGAGACTTGAAAGATTCACCCAGCCTCTTAACAACTTAAATTCATCTAAACAAATGGTGGATTATCATGAGCAATATATAACTACTGTAATTAAAAACCTTCTAGACGAAGCCAGAACTAATAAAGAAATCAGAGACATTGATACTCAAGCAACGGCTCTGCTCTTAGGAGGCCTTGGTAGATATTTTCTATCTAAGAAACATTTAAAGGATTTGAAACAAACACCTGAAGAAACAAGTAATTTTTTAACAGAAATCATCATTGATGGCATCAAAATGGAGAAATCTTGAGCGAAGAAATCATCAGAATCGCAAATTGTAGTGGTTACTATGGAGATAAATTGTCTGCTGCTCAAGATATGGTTGATGGTGGGCCTATAGATGTTCTAACAGGGGACTACTTAGCAGAACTTACCATGACAATTCTCTTTAATCAAAAGATGCAGCGCGGAGATGATAAGGGATACGTTGGCACTTTTCTAAAACAAGTGAAAGCAGTAGCCAAGACTTGCAAGGAGCAAAATATTAAAATTGTCACAAATGCGGGTGGCTTGAACCCCTCTTCTATGGCCAATGAAATAGAAAAAATCTTAGAAGAGCTAAATATATCCCTCAAAGTGGCTTACATAACCGGTGATGATTTAATGCCAAGAATGGACTCCCTAAAAGATGAAGGGGAATCATTCCTTAACATTGATAAAAATATACCTATTGATAAATCAGGATGCCAAACGCTTACAGCAAATGCTTATCTTGGAGCATGGGGAATTAAAGAGGCATTAGATGAAGGCGCTGATATTGTCGTATGTCCAAGAGTGACGGATGCTGCAGTGGTAATTGGTCCAGCAGCATGGAAATTTAATTGGAAGAGAAATGATTATGATGCATTAGCTGGCGCATTAGCAGCAGGTCATATTATTGAGTGTGGTTGCCAGGCAACCGGTGGTAACTATTCTTTTTTTAAAGAGGTAACAAGCTTTGATAACGTGGGCTACCCAATAGCTGAAATCAAAAACGATGGAAGTTTTTATATTACAAAACATCCAGGCACTGGAGGCTTGGTATCTACTGGAACTGTAACTGCACAGCTTTTATATGAAATTAGTTCTCCTGCATACTTAAACCCAGACGTCATAGCTCATTTTGATACCCTGAATATTGAGGAAATTTCCAAAGACAGGGTTTATGTATCAGGTTGTAGAGGAAGCTCACCAACCGACACTCATAAAGTATGTATTAATCTTGCTGGTGGATATAGAAATGGTATGGAATTTATTCTTACCGGTATAGAGATTGAAGAAAAAGCTCAAATTATTACTGATGCGCTATTTAACTCTGTTGGAGGTAAAGATCAGTTTGATGAGGTTTCAATTTTATTAGATAGAACTGACAAAAAAGATCCAAATTCTAACGAGGAAGCAATGGCCTCTCTCAGAATTTCAGTCAAATCAAAAGATCCGGATTTAGTTGGCAGAATGTTTACAGCAAAAATGATAGAGCTGGCATTAGCAAATTATCCGGGATTTTTTACAGGTGGTGGAGTTCGATCTGGAGGACCTGTCTTAGTCTACTGGCCTGCTTTAATAGACAGCAAACATATCAAGGAAATGGTTCACATTGATGGCAAAGAAATTAATGTAATGCCAACTAATCAACTGGATTTAGAAGAAACCTATTATCAAAAACAACCAGTTGAAATACCTCCTCCTCCATCAGGAGAAACTCTCAACAAACCTCTAGGAGAGCTTTTTGGGGCTAGGTCTGGAGATAAAGGTGGTTGTGCGAATATCGGTGTATGGGCAAAAAGTGAAAATGCATTCTCTTTTTTAAATAATTATCTGACTGTCGAGAAGATCAAAGAATTAATGCCTGACATAAGTGAATTTGAAATAGATAGGTATGAGCTTCCAAACATACTTTCTCTAAATTTTTATATACATGGCATATTAGAAGATGGGGTTTCTTCTAATACTAGGAAAGATGGTCAAGCTAAATCTCTCGGGGAATACTTAAGAGCTAAGTGTGCAAATATCCCTAAATCTTTATTTGAGGAAAACATATGAGCATAGAAAAACTATCTTTAGAGGGTTTGAATTTTCAAGCAACTAAAATAAATATTAAAAATAATGTTTTAACTATTACATTAAATCGACCTGAGAGAAAAAACGCATTAAATAATGTGATGATGAATGAGCTAAATTATGCTTTGGCTTACGCTAAACAAGAAAGAGAAATAAGAGTTGTTGTAATCGATGCAGAGGGAGACATTTTTTGTGCTGGAGCTGATCTGAGACTTGCTAAAGAAGATTCTAATGTCCCAAAAATAGAGGGAGCGGATGACATCAGCTTTTCACTAAGAAGACTTCACAAACCAGTAGTATGCAAAATTCAAGGCTCTGTCTTGGCTGGGGCCTTATTGATTTTAACCAATGCAACGCATGCCATAGCGGTAGATACTGCAAAGTTTTCTGCGCCTGAGATACACAGAGGCTTGTGGCCTTTTATGGTCATGGCTGGATTGTTCAGAGTGATGCCTAAAAGAGCCGGACTTGATTTTATCATGCGAGGTCAGCCTATTGATGCCAATAAAGCTGAGACATGGGGGCTGATCAATGAATCTGTGCGAGCCAATCAACTTGACAAGAGAGTCAGCGAGTTAGCTGAAGAGCTTGCTAGTCTTGCTCCAGGAACCATGCAATTTGGTTTAGAGGCATATGAAAAACAAGATGCGTTAGAGTTTGATGAGGCTCTCCCCTATCTGCAAAAACAAATTGCTAAATGTTTTGAAGGAGAAGATGCTAAAGAAGGTATTGCTGCATTTTTAGAAAAAAGAAAACCTAATTGGAAATAAATAAGGAAAGATTATGGATTTAGAATATGGACCTGAATACCAAGACTTCACCAAAGAGGTTCAAGACTTTTGTAAAAAATACAAAGGTATATCTTTCACTGGGGGTTCTAACACACCATTAGCAAGCTCAGGTGGGTCTGGTGGCCCCGAAATGTCTCGCTCTGAGTGGCAAAAAATCTTAATTGAAAATGGCTATTTTGCTCGGTCAGTTCCAAAAGAATATGGGGGATATGGCGGAGAGGTAGATATTTTGAAAAATAGAATTATTGCTTCAGAGTTCTCAAAATCTAAAACTCCAGGTCCTATGGGTGGTCAAGGGATTGATATGTTGGTTCCCACATTATTAGAGATGGGTACCGAGGAGCAAAAGCAAACTTATATCAAACCTACACTTCATGGAGAAATGATTTGGTGCCAAGGTTACTCTGAACCAAATGCGGGGAGTGATCTGGCAAGTTTACAAACTAAAGGAGAGTTAATTGGTGATGAATGGGTGATCAATGGTCAAAAAATCTGGACCAGCACTGCTCAATATTCACAAATGTGTTTTTGTCTTGTCAGAACTGAACCGGATGCTCCTAAACATGCTGGAATAAGTTACTTATTGATCCCAATGGATACTCCAGGCATTGAAATCAGACCACTGGTAGATATGACTTTGAATGCAGGATTTAATGAAGTGTTTTTTACAGATGTAAAAATTCCTGCAACTAACATTGTCGGGAAGCGAGGTGAAGGCTGGGCTGTTGCAAATGCAACTTTAGGGCATGAAAGAGGCTCCTTAGCTCCACCAGATGCAACGATGAATAGAGTGAATATGTTGATGCATTTAATGGAAAAAGAAACGCTGGATGGAAAGCCATTAATTGAGCATCCAATTTATCGAGATCGATTGATGCAAATTCAAGGCAAAGTTTTAGCCCAACAATCTCATGCTTTAAGACTGCTATCAGCTAAGTTAAATCCAGGAGCTGATGTCAAGATAGGCAAAATGATTCAAAAGCTTATCGGAACAGAGTTAAGGCATGAATTAGAAGGCCTTGCAATTGATGTAATGGGTGAAATTGGAACCTTGTATGAAGATAGCCCACATCTTAGGAATGATGGTACATGGCAATTTATATACATGTACTTTCTGGGTCTCATTATTGGTGGAGGCACCAGTCAAATCCAAAAAAATATTATTGCTGAGCGTGGGCTAGGCATGCCTAAAGAACCAAAAGTAGAAGGAGCATAAAATGTATTTTGGCTTATCAGAAGAACAATCCTTTTTTCAAGACAATGTAAAAAAGTATCTAGAAGAACATGCCACGATAGATAATATTAAGCATATTACTAGCGGTGACGAGAAAAATCTTTCAGAAGAGATTCATCAAGGTCTTCTTAACCTAGGAATAAATGGGCTCTTGATTCCAGAAGAATTCGGTGGGCTAGGTCTAGATTTACTCTTTGCAGCTGTAGTTTCAGAGGCTTTGGGAGGTGGCGTAGGCCCCACTCCATTTATTGCGCCTTATGTAATGGCACCAATAGCAATTATGCATGCAGGAACTAAGTCTCAGCAAGAAAATTATCTTTCTAAAATCGCCACCAATGAATTTCGTTTTGGAGTTGGTTTTAGCGAATTCATAGGCAAAAGAAATGATGCTGGGATAACTTTTTCAGACAATGCATTAAATGGTAGAGCTATGTTTGTGCTCGATGTAAATGATGCAACTCATTTATTGCTTGCAGATGAAAAAGGCCAAATATTTGTTGTGGATGCCAAATCTTCAAACTTAGAAATAGTCCAGCTAACGACAGTTGATAAAACTAGGCAATATTCAGAAGTAATTTGCACAAACTTAGAAGTAGAACTACTGGAGAATTCTTCAGATTCAATAGAACCAATCAAACAAGCAATTGATGCTGGTAGGATTATGCTCGCTGCAGATTCTCTTGGCGCATCTCAAACCATGATAGATAAAGCAGTTGATTATGCTAAAGAGCGAAAGCAGTTTGGCAGAGCAATAGGATCATTTCAGGCTGTAAAGCATATGTGTGCAGAGATGGCTGCTGATTTAGAACCCTGCTACGCACTTGTTTGGCACGCTGCCCATTGTCATGATCATTCTCCGGATGAAGCCAGATTAATGGCCTGTCATACAAAAGCGCATGTCTCCGAAATGAGCAAAGGCATAGCAAAAAAAGCTACCGAAGTTCATGGCGGCATGGGTTTTACAGACTTGCTCGGCCTGCATTACTGGTTTAAACGAATTGGTTTAAATCGTCAAATACTAGGCAGCCCAGAACTTGTTCGAGAAGAAGCATATAAAACACAGGTTTAAATTAAATTTTTTGTAATTGCTTCTTCTAAAAGATGCAATCGATCATTGCCAAAAAACATTTTTTCTTTATAAAAAAAAGTTGGTGAGCCAAAGCCTCCGCGCTCAATTAATTCATCAGTATTTTCTATCAGAAGATCTTTGGCCTCTTGCGATGCTATAAATTTTTTAAATTCCTCAGTATCTAAATTTGAATTCTCGGCAATGCCCAATAGCAAATCTTCCTGACTGATATCTTTACCTTCACTCCAATATGCGTGAAATACATTATTCGCAAACTCAACTAATTGATTTTCTTTGTTAGCAAACAAACAACCCCGCATCGCTTTCACGGAATTGACTGGAAATACTTCTGGAAAGCTAATGCTAATTCCTCTAACCTTTGACCATAAATGTAAATCATCATTTGAATAGTTAAGCTTTAAAGGATTAGGCTTTTTTCTAAACTCATATACATCTTGATTGACGGTATTAAAAACTCCTCCCACAAGAACTGGCTTCCATTCTATTTCTAGTTCATGTCTTTGTAATAATGCTAAAATCTCGGTAAATGCTAAATATGTCCAGGGGCTTGAACAGTCAAAGTAAAATTCTATATAGTTAGCATTCATTATTAATAAATATTGTAAATTAATTATCTTGTATAAACAGAAAAAAGCTTTGGGCTTAGTAGCAATACTGTTGCTTAGCGTTGGCACTGAGGCAAAAATTAACATTTCTGCATCAGCTGAAAAACAAAAGCTTTGCCAAGAAATTTATCAAAAGATAACCAAAGAACATTTCTTTAATGACAAAGACTTGAGTTCAATTAATTCTGAAATATTTGATGTATTGGTAGATCAACTGGATTCTCGGAAAATATATTTCACAGAAAATGAAATCAGCTCATTTAGAAGAAAATTTTATAAATTTGATAATCCTATTAGCTATCAAAAAAAATATGTAAGATCGCCTCTTTGCTCAATAGACTTAAAGTCTAAGTTTGCATTTATAAATCTATATTTTAATCGGTTAATTGAGGCAACCAATTATCAACTCAAAGAAGTTTCTAAAAAGAATTTTGATTTTACAAAAGAGGAGATCATTATCATTGATGATGATCAGAAAAAATGGCAGAGGAGTAGATTTGAACTTAGAAAGAAATGGAGAAGACTAGCAAAAAATGATGTCTTAACATCCATGCTAGCCGAAAAAAAATTAGACGAAGCAACAGAAACTATTGAAAAAAGATATAAAAATAGACTCCGAAGAATCTCTCAAAGAAATGAGGAAGATGTCTTTTCAATTTCTATTAATAATTTAACCTCTTTTTTTGATCCACATTCTTCATACTTCTCTCCTAAGTCAGCAGAGGATTTTGAAATGACAATGAGTCTAAAGCTAGAAGGAATTGGAGCATTGCTTACAACAGAAGATGATTACCCAACCATAGTAAGCGTTGTACCTGGGGGTCCCGCTGAAAAAACTGGGAAAATTAATCCAGATGACAAAATAGTAAAGATATCTCAAGTTGAGGAATCGAATTCAACTCCAACTGATGTTGTGGGGTGGAGAATAGATGAAGTAGTTCAATTAATTCGAGGTAAAGCTGGTACAAAAGTTGAGTTGGAGCTAATTCCAGGGAAAACAGAAGATTTAAGCGAAAGGAAATTTGTAACAATTACGCGTGAAGAAGTAAAACTAGAAGAACAAGCAGCAAAATCTAGGGTGATTGAAATCAAAAGAAATATGCAAACAATAAAAATAGGCTTAATAGATTTACCTACTTTTTACATAGATTTCAACGCATGGCGAAATAGAGATCCAGATTTTAGAAGTAGCTCTAAAGATGTTGAAGGCATACTGAAGAAATTTGATGATCAAAAAGTTGAAGCTGTCCTAATTGATCTCCGAGGTAATTCTGGTGGCTCGCTTTATGAGGCTAATAAATTAACTGGACTATTTGTATCCTCTGGAGCAACACTGCAAGTAAAAGAGAACAATGGCAGCGTAAGACCATGGGGAGATACTAGAGCCAAACAAATTTGGAAAAAGCCAATGGCGGTTATGGTGGATAGATATTCTGCTTCTGCATCAGAAATTTTTGCAGGAGCTATTCAAGATTACCAAAGAGGAATAATAATTGGGCAAAAAACATTTGGCAAAGGAACTGTCCAAAAATTAGATAGTTTGAGCTCTGGGCAAATAAAAATTACTGAATCAAAGTTTTATAGAATTACTGGATCTGGGATGCAAAACAAAGGAATACATCCTGATATAACCCTACCAAGTACCTGGGACATTGAAGAAATTGGTGAAAGCTCATACGATACAGCTCTTCCATGGGATGAAATTAAACCAATACGTTTCCAAAAATTTTCCATGGAATCTTCTTTGATTTCTCAATTAAATGATCAGCATTTAATAAGAGTTAATCAAAACCCCAATTTACAATACATCCTTGATATCAGGAAAAGATATGAAATCCAAAAAAATAAAGAAGTAATTTCTTTAAACTTAATTAATAGAAGAATCGAAAAAGAAGAAAGGCAATCATGGGCTCTAGATATAGAAAATAAGAGACGCGCCTCCCTTAATTTAGAGATTTTTAGTTCCTACAAGGCTATGGAGGATTACAGCGATGCCAAAGAAACTGAAAAAGAAGACTCAGATTTTGAAATAGAAATTGATGATGATTATCTTTTAAATGAAGGCACCCAAATTCTTGTAGACTATATGTTGTTTAATCAAAATATTTATTTAACCAAAGCTTCATAAGATATGAAAATTGTATCATTTAATATTAATAGCATTAGAGCCCGTCCTCACCAACTTATTCACCTTAGGGATACCATAGATCCTGATGTAATAGGTATCCAAGAGACTAAAGTAAATGATCCGGAATTTCCAATTGAGGAAATTAAAGAAATTGGCTATCACCCAGAATTTTGGGGGCAAAAAGGCCACTATGGTGTAGCAATTCTAAGCAAACAGAAGCCTGAAAATGTGCAAAAAGGTTTTTCAGGGGATTCCGTGGACGATCAAAAAAGATTTATTCAAGCTACATTCAAATGGAAAAGAAAAAAAATTACGATCATGAATGGCTACTTTCCTCAGGGTGAAAACAGATCTCATGAAACCAAATTTCCAAAAAAAATAAAATTTTATGATGACTTAGAAAAACACATCAAAAAACTTAAAAAAATTGAGGAGGATTTAATTGTAATGGGAGATTTTAATGTGGCTCCATCATACTTGGATATTGGTATTGGCGAGCAAAATGCAAAAAGGTGGTTACGGGATGGTAAAACTGCTTTCCTTCCAGAAGAGATTGACATGTGGAATAAAATTAAAGATTTAGGATTTATAGATTCATGGAGAAAACAAAATCCTGAAGAGGGTTCAATATATTCATGGTTTGATTATCGCTCTAGAATGTTTGATAACTCTCCAAAGCGAGGACTTAGAATAGATCATATTCTAATATCAAAGAACCTAGAAGCTTCTATGGTAGACACAGGAATAGATTATGATGCGAGGGCAATGGAAAAACCCTCTGATCACTGCCCTGTTTGGATTAAATTAAAGTAAGGTCTAATTTCTTCTAGAGTAAAAAAAATCTTTAAGCAACTTAGAAGATTCTTTTTCCATATGACCACCACTAAAATTTACTTGATGGTTAAGATGGTATTTGTAAAAAAATTGATCTATAGATTCTAACGCTCCAGTTTTCGGCTCTCTAGCAGCAAAATATACATGGCTGATTCTTGCATCAACTATGGCTTTAGCACACATATGACAAGGCTCAAGTGTTACATACATATCACAATTGTTTAATCTATAATTTTCTAAAGTTTCACTTGCATCATTAATTGCATTAATTTCAGCATGGGATGCTACAGAGTTTTTGCTTATAACTTGATTAAAACCCTTCCCAATAACTTTTCCATCTTTAACTATTATCGCGCCTACTGGAACTTCATTTTTATTAAAAGCTATTTTGGCTAAAGTTATAGCGTGCATCATAAAATTCTCAATACTCATCAAAATTTAAGAAATAACTATTATTTATATAAATTTAGCCCAGGTATCCAAAGGACGTCTCTCTGAATTAAGGGAATTTACTACAGCATGTTCATTTTTTTTACCTATACACATACCGCAAAATAAAATATCTTCCTCATCAGATTGTAAAAATTTTGAGACGCTATCATGCTTCATTGACCAAGCTTCTTGAGCACATGTATCCAAACCCACCTCTTGAGCAAGTAACATAAAAGTTTGTAAAAACATCCCTAAATCTGACCATTGAGGCGGCCCCATTTGCCTGTCGACATAGCAAAAAAATGCGCAGGGAGCTCCAAAGAATTCAAAATTTTTCATAACTTGAGCAATTCGTGCATCTTTATCTTCACGAGGAATACCCAATAAAGCATACATTTGTTCACCCAACTCAAATCGTGAAGTTCGATATGGCTCTTTTAATTTTGGGGGATAAATTGCGTAAGCGGGTTGTTCTGGATCATCCCAAGCTTGTTGAAATTTAAGAAAATCATCCATTGATTTTCCATTTAGAACGAAAATCTTCCATGGTTGAAGATTTCCACCAGAGGCTGCTCGAGAAGCTTTAATAAGTAAGCTTTTAACTAATTCACTTGAAACAGGGATATTTAAAAATTCTCTAATAGATTTTCTTTGCACTACCGCATCTGATACTTTCATACTTTAATTCACTCCGCTCTTAGAAACATTGATCATTTCAGATAAAAATTGATTGGTACTCTTAAGATCTTCATATGTTCCATGAGCTTCTATTGTGCCCTCATTAAAAACATATATCTCGTCAAAATATTTTAACATTGAGGGTTTATGGGTAATAGCAATGATGGTTTTGAAATTAGAATGAGCTATCTCGTCCATAATTCTTTCTTCAAGCCCAGTGTCCATTGCGCTTGTCGCTTCATCTAAAACAAGAATCTTTCCTCCATGATACATGGCTCTAGCAACTCCTATTGCCTGCTTCTGACCCCCTGATAATGAAAGGTTTGAATCTGAGACCAAGGTATCAATACCATTAGATAAATTATCAATAAAAGTATTAGCCTGAGAAGCCAACAAAGCTTTAGTCAGTCTATCTTTAGAGTTGATTGATTCACTTGAACCAAAGATTATATTTTCCCTTAAACTTGCTTCTAATAAAAAGAGCTTTTGTGGAACATAAGAAAAATTTTCTCTGTATTTAATATGGTTGGTTTTCTTTAAAGGCTTGCCATCAATTGTAATTTCACCAATGCTGGGGTTGATAAATCCTAATAAAATATCTATAAAAGTTGATTTTCCTGATCCACTGGGGCCTATGATTGCTACCTTCTTTCCTGCTTCAATTTTTAAGCTAAGATCTCTAATAGCTTCTTTTAATTCAGTTTCATAAGAAAAACTAACATTTGAAAATTCAACTAATTTTTTAAATGGATAATCGTGTTCTGATAATTTAAAGCTTTCTTGAGTAATAATTTTATTAATTAGTGGTGTTATATTATTTAAATACTTAGATCTAGCTTGAATTTCACTTGCGAAATAAAAAATATTTTGAAACGCTGGCAAAAGTTTTAAGCCTGCAACACCATAGATAGATACCGTCACCAGAAAACTATTTGCAGATATTTCTTGCGTACTATAAAAAGCTGCAAACAATACTAAAGCTATTAATAACAAAGAATCGATAATAAATCTTGGGATCTGAGCAAGATACATATTCACCCCCTCCGACGAGGCCACTTTTATGTTCATTCCATCAAAACTAGATAAAACTTTGCTTCTAGAATTGTAGAAAATTATTTCTTTTATAGACCCAAACATGTTGGTAAGTGTTCGCAGAGTAAGATCCCTTTCCTTGGCTACGATTGCACTGTTTCTTGAAATTCTAGGTTTAAAATACTTAAATATTATTAAATAACTTAAGGTTAGTGAGATAACCAAAATTCCAGTTACAGCTAAATTATAAAAAAGCAATGCGGCCGTAATAATAAAAGCCAAAGCAAAACGACTAAAAAGATGCATTGCAAATAGTATTTGCTGACCAACATACGTAGCATCATTTTGAATTCTTGATATTTTTTCAGCGCTTGAATTTTGTATATGCTCTATCCATCCCAATGATAAATAATAATCTATTAGCTTAAGCTTTATGCGGCCAGCGATCAGTTGACTATTTAAGCTGACAAACTTTAGAAAGGAAATAGAAATGCTAATAGATATTAATGCATATGCACATACAAAAAGTGAAAGCACTAATGGTATTAAATCAGAATCGACACCTAAAGAATTTAATATGGGAAACCTGGAAACAAGAGTATCCATTGAGCCAATGTTAATAATCAAGAATGAAATCATAGCAAGACCAAAAAATTCAATAAATGAGATCATTACCAAGATCACAGACATTCTTATAATTAAAGATGTATCTTTTTTTGATATTATTGAATGTATTGATTTAATAAATGTCAGCATTGATAAGTTTTTAATTAAAGGGTCTGACTTTAGTGCCTTTTTTAATCATGATTATGAGTATAATTCATATTAATGCAATTTTATGCCTTGAAAATATCAATCTTTTGACAAGCAATTACTCCAAACTAAGCCAACACTCCCTATGAAAATTATATTTGTTGTTAATGAGTTAGATTTCTTTTTGAGAACTCACATTAACCTTGCAAGCAATATAAACCAAACACATAAAATTGAAGTAATTGCTGATACTTCTAAAAGCCCTACAAAGGATTTAGATTTGGTAGAAAAAATGGGCATTAAATTACATGTTCTTAATAGAAAAAAGAATGCAAACAATCTTTTTTCATACCTTTCATTTATATTTTCACTCTTATTGTTACTAAGGAACATAAAGCCAGATTATGTTTTTTATATCACTCTAGAGATGTCTTTTTTTGGATCAATGATTTCATACTTTATCAAAATTAAAAAATCTATATTTATAGTTACAGGTTTAGGCCCATTCTTTTTTAAAAAAGAATTTAAGTATAGGTTTTTTAATATGTTGCAGAGGTATAGCTTTAGGCTATTGGGTTTTTTAAAAAATAATTTTCATTTTATATTTTTGAATTCTGCTGATAAAGAGCTTTTACCTTCTGCATACAAGATTAATAGCTCTCACTACAGCTTAATTCATGGAGAAGGAATAAATGAGCTAGAATTCAGAAATATTCAAAGAGATATCTCTGTTCCTAAGTTTTTGCTTGCGTCAAGATTAATTAAATCAAAGGGTATAGAGTGTTATATAGCTGCAGCCAAAAGAATTAAGGCTAAATACCCACATGTAGAATTTTCAATAGCAGGAATATTTGATATAGATAATCCTGAATCAATTTCTTTGCAATTATTTGAAGAAATAAAAGCTGATGTTGATATAAAATTTTTAGGTGAAATATCTCATAATCATATGGAAGAATGTCTTCATAAAAATAATATTTTTGTATTGCCCTCAGAAAGAGAGGGTTTACCTAAGGCAGTTACAGAGGCTGCAACTACAGGGATGCCACTTATTCTTTCTGATGTCCCAGGATGCAGGGATTGCATACTTGATAATAAATCAGGAAAGCTAGTTAATTATATGGATGAAAATGATTTGTATAGTGCAATGAAATGTTTTGTAGACAATACAGACTTGATTGCTCTAATGGGTAAAGAGTCTGCAAAATTAGCAAGAGAAAAATTTTCAATAGACACCATTACAAAACAATATTTAAAAATTATCTCCTAGTTACAAATTAATAAAACTACCTAGATTGCTTGGTTTTTAGATTAATTGGCAGGACTTCTAATCACTTTTATGAATGGTGAGATTAATGCTCCAATTAAATACCCAGGCGCTTTCACGATATCTAAAAATAGTCCCAACGAACCAACACAAACCCAATTCATAGGAAACAGAAAATCAAAAGTAATATTATTTTTGATTGGAAAATAGAGTCCACGATATGTGAAAGAAGCAAAACATAAAAAAATAATAAATATTTTTGTAATATGTGGAATATACCAAACAGATTCTTCTACCCATCCTGCTAGAAAGCTATTCCAGTTATATACTGCAAAAGAAATAAGAATAAAAAAAGAGATTTTGTATGCATTTTTCAAAAAGGGTTTAGAGGTTCGCTTTACAAATAACCTATTGAAGAGAAGAGAGAACAGCAGTATTAATGTTGCAGAAAGAAGATATATTTTGGTAATGTGAGGCATATAATAAGGGCTAGCTTCCCATCCAACAATTGCATTCCATTTCGGTATTAAAACAAGTCCAAACATGAGAGTTAATAAGAAATAAAGATCTTTAACAGAGTGAGCAATATCCTGCACAGCTGTATGCATTTGATAAATAAAGAACTTTTTTGTGCAGCTCACAAGGTCCTTATGTAAATTTGGATAAACTAAGTATGTGTCTTTTGGGGTAAAAGATCTAAAGTTAGATCTAACTCTATTTTTCCAATCAACATCGCCTCCAGAACGAACTCCTTCAGTAATTTGAAATCCATTTAGAAAATCTTTTCTTCGCATAAAAGATCCTGGTGCAGTTTCAATTCCATTAGCTCCATATGTAGATGCACGTAAAATTTTCTGAAAAAATGTTTCAGCTAAATACTGAGTATTCCCAAATACTACTTCTGCTTTATTTCTTTGAATGGTTTCAACGTAATCCTTAATCCAGTTTTTTGAGGGTATAGTTGTTGCATCTAAAAACGCAAGCCACTCATTCTTAGCGATCAATGAACCATGATTGGTTGCCTCATAAGGGTAAGCTCTTCCCTTAAGATTTGATTGAAAAAAATATTTAGTAATTGGTAAAGTTTTTAGCATCATGATCAATCTATCATTTCGGTATGCTCTCCCAAATCTCGCATAAGTTATTGGAATTATAGAATCAATATTTTTTGATAATTTATCGATATCGTCTTTGGAGCTAGAATCAACTATTACAATCTCCGAGGGTAATAGTAATTGTTGATTTAATGACTTAATTACATCAAAAACATCATCTGGGTTATCCAGGGTAGGAATGATCACGCTAATATTCATTTGAGTTACATTCTATCAAATTGCAGAGCTCATACCACAGAAAGTAAATTACCAGCTGTTAAAAATTGTTTGTTTAATTAAGGTTAGTAATAATAATTTTGTTAATCTAAAATGCTGGAATATAAAAAAAACTAAAATATTGCTTTTAGTAATTTTAGCTAATATGAGCTATCATTGGTTTTCCAAATTATCATGATAGCAGCTCAATAAGAATGCTTTTTACATTGATATGAAATAAGAAATTAAAAAATGTTTAAGCTTCAACCGAAACTGAAAGATGGAATAATCTCCTTTGATGTGAACGATAAGACCACCAAATCAGTAACTAAATTTTATGAAATTGAACCATTTCCTAACTATTCATCAAATGAAGATAAGAGATCTCTGCTTGATAAAGGAGACAGTAATGACCTCTCAAAGAAATTAAAAGATTTTATTGGCTTTAATAAAACTTTTATTGAGATTGGATCTGGGACCTCTCAATTGTCTAACTATCTTGCTGCTGGAAGTAATAATAAAATTTATGCTTTTGATCCAACAGAACCAGCCTTAAGATTGGGTTACAATTTTGCATCAGAAAATAATATTAATAATGTTACTTTCGTAAATGCAGATATCTTTGATGATGTGTTAGAGGATGAAATATTTGATTTTGTATGGTGTTCTGGTGTTTTGCATCATACAAAAGATCCATTTTCAGGATTTAAAATAATTCAAAAATCTTTAAAGCCTAATGGGTATATTTTAATTGGCCTATACAATAAATATGGAAGATTTAGGACTTTTGTAAGGCAAATTTTATACAAAATTTTTGGAAAAAAGTTAATTATGTTCATGGATCCTTATCTTAGATCTTTAGATAAAAGAACTTCTCATCGAAAAATTAATTCCTGGATAAGAGATCAATATGAACATCCAGTAGAGCAATCTCATACATTTGATGAGGTCCTCAAATGGTTTGATAATCATGATATTGAATTTATTAATTCCATCCCATCTATTGGTGAAGATGAAAATAATTTATATTTTAATCAGACCAGTTCTGGACGTGGGAATGTAGTTTCTAGAGTTTTCTCTCAAATCAAGATGATCTTTGGAAGGCTCGGAGGTGAAGGAGGCTTGTTTATTATGATTGGTAGAAAAGCTAAAAAGGATTAGTGCATTTATTGCGATTGAATTACTTCTGCTAATTTCTTACTTACTAACTCGCCCATTAAAATACTTCCAGCCTCATTAAGATGAATAGTGTCATAAAGAAACTTACTTGTTTTAGGAATTTTAGAGTCCAAGTCTATCAAAGTAACATTTTCTTGAATTGCAACCTCTCGAGTTATCTCATTCATTCTCTTGTACAAGTCTGAAAACTCCCTTGGGGTCATCTCACCTCTTTGGTATCTAACCACCCACTTTTGGAAATATTCAAGATTATGATCAATTCTATTTCCTTGAGTCATCAATATTGGTTTAATGTTCCAAGCTCTTGATATCTTCACAAAAGAAGTTATCGAAGATCTAAAACGGCTCTCCATAAGTTCTAGATCGAGATCGATATAATTTTTAGTAAAGCCCTCAAACTCGTCACGATGTAATGTAATATCTGCAAAAAGACGAGGTCTCAAATAAGTATATAAATTTGGTGCAAGCATATTTTTTGCAGTTTTAATTAAATTAAAAAAAATATTTCTAGAGGAGTCTTCTATCGTGGAAAACTTTCCATCATTATTTTTCACTAATACTGCTCTGCTTCTTGGTGCAATCCAGTAGCTCTCAGTTTTTGAGAGCAAAGCAAAATCATTAATATTATGCATCAAAACAACATAATTAGGCTCAAGTGCAATCCCTTTTGCCAACAACGCAAATATAGAATGCATCGAATTATTTCCTGAGACGCCACCATTAAAAACATTTATGGTCTGTGTTAATTGGGATCGAAGGTTTCGTTCAACCACACTGGGAAATCTATTCTTCTCTGGAACATATAAAGTCTCAGTTGTGCTTCCTCCTAAAAAAAGAATTTTTATATTAGGACTTAACTCAACCTGATTACCAGTTTTTATAAAGCCATCCTTATCAATGTTAATTTCATAATCTATTTGCTCTAAATTCTCCACATCTTTCATATAATTATTATTTGGACGAATAGAGGCATACTGATTCGGATTAAGCTCTCTAAGAACAATTGAGCGATCAGTTCCTTTTGCAAGGCTTGAATTTACTGATTGTGATTGAAGAATACCAAAACTAATATCTGCAATTTTTAATGTTGCAATGGAAACAAAAATAACTATTAAACTTTGTTTAATCAAGCTCATATTTTTCCTCATAATTATTCTTTAAATCTGAATCCTGCTCAGTTTTATATAGTAAGAAATTCCCTATCGCCAAAACATCTAACTCTGTGCCCATAAAACATCTAAAGGCATCAGCTGGAGTGCAAACAATTGGCTCTCCTCTTACATTAAATGAAGTATTAACGACCAAAGGGCACCCAGTCAAGTCATTAAAATAACTTATAAGAGAGTGGTATTTTTGATTAGTGTCTGCATGGACTGTTTGAATTCTTGCAGAATAATCTACATGTGTTATTGCTGGAACTGATGATCTTGGTACATTTAATTTATCTATACCAAATAAATTTTTTTGCTCGTCATTCATTTCAAGTCGCTTATTTTCCTTAACATCAGCAACCAATAGCATATATGGGCTGCTTCCATTATGCTCAAACCATTGTGATGAATATTCATCCAAGATGCTGGGAGCAAAGGGCCTAAAACTTTCCCTGTACTTAACTTTTAAATTAAGCTGTTTTTGCATGAATTTTGATCGAGGATCAGCAATAATACTGCGATTTCCAAGTGCGCGAGGACCAAATTCCATTCGGCCTTGGAACCATCCGATAGCCTTCTCTTCTGTAAGGGATAAGCCAACTTTTTCAATTAACTTTTGTTCATCAAGCTTATGAAATATTGCTCCGCAATCATTTAAAAAATCTTCAATATCACTATTACTAAAAGATGGGCCAAGATAGGACCCACTCATTTCATCTCGTTGATCAGAATGAAATCGGTCTTTATTAAGAGAAATATGCCAGGCAGCAAGAGCCGCTCCAAGCGCTCCTCCAGCATCTCCAGCAGCGGGTTGAACCCATATGTTTTCAAAAATACTCTCTCTAGAAAGAATTCCATTTGCAACACAGTTTAGGGCAACCCCACCTGCTAAACACAAGTTTTTCTCACCAGTCTCTTTAGCAATGCCTTTAGCAAGCTTAATCACAACTTCCTCAGTAATTTTTTGAATTGAAGCGGCTAAATCCATGTCTCTTTGAGATAATTCAGTTTCTGTTTGTCGAGGAGGACCTCCAAATAAATTATGAAATTTTTCATTAGTCATTGTCAGGCCTACACAATAATCAAAATAACTCATATCTAGATGGAAGCTGCCATCTTCTTTAATATCAATCAAATGACTCTTAATTAAGTCCACATATTTAGGCTCCCCATAAGGCGCCAATCCCATAACCTTATACTCACCAGAATTAACCCTAAAGCCTGTGTAGTAAGTGAAGGCTGAATAGAGTAATCCTAAGGAATGCGGAAAATGAATTTCTTTAATTACTTTTAATTTTTTTTCATTTCCAACGGCCAAAGAGGTTGTAGTCCACTCCCCTACTCCGTCCAATGTTAGAACTGCGGCTCTCTTGAATGGAGACGGATAATAAGCACTAGCAGCATGAGAAAGATGATGTTCAGAAAATAATAACTTTTCAGACCAATTAATATCATCTTCAAAAATAGATTCTAACGATTTGATAAGATTATATTTCTGAAAAAGTTTTTCTTTAATCCAGATTGGCATTGCTGCTGCAAAACTGCGAAATCCTCTTGGAGCAAATGCTAAATATGTTTCTAATAATCTTTCAAATTTTAAAAATGGTTTTTCGTAAAATACAACATTTTCAATTTTGGATGGATCTATTCCTGCCTCATGAATACAATACTGTATTGCTTTATATGGAAAACTAGAATCATGCTTAATTCTAGAAAAGCGTTCTTCCTGTGCTGCTGCCACAACTTTTCCATCATGTATTAGGCATGCTGCACTGTCATGGTAATAAGCTGAAATCCCAAGTATATACATTGAATTAATTAAAAAAGAGAATAAAGAAAAGGAGCTATGACTGAGCCCTGGGCAGCTATAAGGAGAGCACCTAGCACGAGCAGAGTTAAGATAATTGGAGCCATCCAAAGTTTTCTTCTTGCTTTTAGAAAATGATAGAGCTCTGTCAGTAAATTCATTTAATTAGGTTTAAAAAATTGTATATATGAATGGAGCTATAACAGAACTTTGAGCAATAATAAGTAAAGCACCAAGAAATAACATAATGACAATGATTGGTGCCAGCCAAAGTTTTCTTCGGAACCTTAAGAAGGCGAAAAGTTCTTTAAGTAATTCCATTAGTTATAATGATCCATCAAAATTGCTGAGTGAAAGGGCTCTGATTATGTATGTCTTTATCACGAAACTTCCAGAATGAATCATAATTTGATGATTTGAGTCTTAATTCATCTCTTTGAAAAAGGCGCATTCCTATAGCGATAGGAGTGAACATAACAAAAAATAAAATAGCCAAGATAATTGGGCTAATTATTTTTCCCAATAGCACTCCAAAACGCATCCAGAGTTTGTTTAGTGGAAGTAGTAAGTGGTCCTTAAATGCACTAAGAAGAGTAAAAATAAAACTAAGTAAGCATAAAACTAAACCTGTGATTAACTCATCTTGATAAAAAAAAAATATTGCGCCCAGAAGAAATATTGCCGAGAAAAAATATCCAAATTTTTTATTTGATGGCAAATTCTCTTGTTTTAATCTCATATTATTTTTTTACTAGACATAGCAAAGCATTATAAAGGTTGTTTATCCCATGTCATTATAATATTGCGCGTTTAAATCTCAATCTTTCATATATTGTCCCTATGAGATGAGACTATGTATCCATTTTTAATTTTCTTCATATCAACTTTATTGTCTATTTTATTCCCACTCCTAACTAACCCTTAAAGAAACCCTTGTAGCGTATGAGTTTGAGGGACGCTAAATTTAGTTTGTTGTTAGTTTGTCGTGACTTAGTAAGGTTACTTGTCCTCATCTGTTTAGTTTACCTTATAGATAAAGACTCTGCCCTACTCTTAAATACCAAGTTTTTTTAACGGGTTTCAGGGAAATGTCTAATTATTTTATATTTAATTTGAGAATTAGTGGCTTCCAAAATTTCAAATAACGCACCTTTGTAAGCTCCTATATTCCCTTCGCTAAGATCCGCTGTAAATTCTCTAGTGAAAGCTTGTCTAGCGAACCCTGCAGTAAACTCCGAGTATATAAATTTGAGGATATCTCCGCTCTTACCACTGTATTCTATTGTTTGTTGAAAAGAATCTTCCTCGTATAAAAACCAATTCTGATCAACCTTAAGATCGTTCTTATTAATCCCTTTTATTTTATAGGCTTTATTGAATTTAAATCCTTTACCGAATGATTTAGGAAATCCTATATGCAGTTCATAATCTATTTCATTTTCTATAAGTAAAACAGGAGAACTTGCTGATGTAAAATAGACACAAGTGCCAACAGTTTCTATCCCGCGACAATTTGAGCTTAAAGTATAGTTAGCATAATAATACTCTCCATCTTCATCAATTTTGCAAACAGGTTTATTAGATAAAAATTCAAAACCTGTTCCTTTGGAGTCTGCTACAAAATTCCTCTTTGGAACAAAGCATTCTTTAAATTGTCCTTGTCTTTGTGTCAACATCCTGTCCCCTAAGTAAACTGTTGATTCTTTTCCTAGCTCAGGAATATTATCAATCAAGTTTTGATACAAGGGTTTTGATTCGCTAAAAATATGGATCGAAAAAAGTAATGCAAAGAGGACAATTAATTTATTCATTATGACTTTAGTTTACCTTATAGATAAAAAGTCTGCCCTACTCCTAACTAAAAGTTTGTTACACTAATCAATTATGTATAAGAAATTTCCAATAGTTTTATTTTTTCTCTTAGTTTTTTTTAATCAGCAAATAGTAACTGAAGATTCTGATTTGGATACTAACTCTACTTATTTAGCATGTGAACAAGGGAAAATTGGGACTTTTGTAGGGAGACAATTTAAACCTGGAAAGTTTTCTATAAACGATCTTTTGCTGGATAAAATAAAATTAAAATTATCTAAGAAAATAGAGAAAAGGATAATAAAAGAAGCTCAAGGAAAAATTCCCTACATAAAAACATATCCGGAATTAAACTTTATATTCTTAGTGCTTGATAAAACCAAAACAGAAATGTGCAGAGAGGATTTGCAGTTCATGGCAGGAGCTAATAAATCTACATACCAGCAAAAAGATGGATGTATAGAAATAGATACTTATCCGGAAAAGTATCGATGGAATCATACCAATAGTGGTTCTTGGGGTTACGAGAAATGGGAAAGAGAATTGAATAGAGATAATATGCACTATTTTGAGTATTACCTAAGAGAATATAATGATGGAGAAGTTTATACTACTATTTCTGAATTAGAGAACTATCAATGCAAATTCTCCAATCTAGAAGAATTTGAACTCATAAAAATGAAGTTAAAAGATTTAGAAGAACCATTTCGTAAAATTAGTGATGCCGAAAAAGAAAGACTTAGATTAATTGAAGAAGAAAAAGCTTCTAAAAGAAAGATTTAAATAGAATCTAATAGTTGAATTATTCAACTTTTCCTAGGGGTTACTTGTTGTGAACTATGCTTACTACTAGCTTGTTGTTAGTTTGTTGTAACTTTTTCTTAAAATATTCAATGAAAACAATAACTTATAAGGTTATAAATTATTCCCACTCAATAGTGGCTGGTGGCTTACTTGAAATATCATAGACAACTCTACTAACATCCTCTAACTCATTCACGATGCGATTTGAAACATGTGCTAAGAAATCATACGGAAGCCTAGCCCAAGTAGCCGTCATGAAATCTACCGTTTCTACTGCCCTTATTGCTATAACATCTGCATACCTTCTTTCATCTCCCACTACTCCAACTGACTTAACTGGAAGATATGCGCAAAATGCTTGGCTCACTTGATCATACAAATCTGCTTTAATTAATTCTTCTATAAATATGGCGTCTGCATTTTGAAGAATAGAAACCTTTTCTTGATTGATCTCACCTAAAATTCTGACGCCCAGCCCAGGACCTGGGAATGGATGACGATTAAGCATTTCTACTGGCAGTCCAAGCTCAGATCCCATTTTTCTGACCTCATCCTTAAATAAATCACGTAAAGGCTCCACTAATTCCATCTTCATATCATCAGGAAGACCTCCAACATTATGATGAGATTTAATCACCCTAGCCTCTTTGGATTCTGATTCAGAAGATTCAATTACATCAGGATAAATGGTACCCTGTGCTAAAAAATTAATCTCATCTTTTAATTTAGCAGCCTCATTATCAAAAATATCAATAAAAGTTCTGCCAATAATTTTTCTTTTCTGTTCTGGGTCTGAGATACCCTTAAGATGTCTATAAAAAACTTTCTTCGCATCAACAACTAATAAATTTAAATCCATCTTATCTTGAAATAAATTTTCGACATCTTCAGCCTCATTTTTTCGGAGCAATCCATTATCAACAAAAACACAAATTAGATTTTTTTCAATCGCTTTATCCAAGAGCATCGCTGTTACAGATGAATCAACTCCGCCTGATAAACCAAGTAACACCTTTTGATCTCCTACTTTTTCTTTAATCTCATCTATTCTTTGCTCAATAAGATTTTCCATTTTCCATTGGGCTGCGCATTTACATATCTTGAATGTAAAGTTTTCTAATACAGTATTGCCCTGTTTAGTGTGCGTAACCTCGGGATGGAACTGCAATGCATAGATAGGTTTGTTGGTATGCTCCATGGCAGCTATTGGAGCTGATGAAGTGGAGGCTATTAAATTAAATTCATCTGGTAGAGTTGATACATGATCCCCATGACTCATCCAAACATCAATTGAAGACCCAGAGCTAAAGCCATCAAAAAGCAAAGATGGTTTTTCTAGTAGAATTTGAGCATGGCCAAATTCTTTATTTTTCGAAGAAGAAACTTGCCCTCCAAATTGTTCTGCAAGAGTTTGCATCCCGTAACAAATACCTAGAACAGGCACATCTAATTTAAAGATAGTGTCAGGAATTCTTGGAGTATTAGATTCTGTAACTGATTCAGGGCCTCCTGAGAGAATTACTCCCCTAGGATTAAGAGATTTAATTTTTTCGGTTGAAACATCCCATGGAAGTATTGTTGAAAATACATTTAGCTCTCTTATTCTTCTTGCGATGAGTTGGGTGTATTGAGATCCAAAGTCCAATACCAAAACCGTATCAATATTTTTCTTATCCAAAGAGAGATTGTCGGAATTGCGCATACTTAATATTGAATGAATGAATTTATATTATAAAGGAAACTATATTAAATCTTTCTTAAGATATAAAAGGTTTAATTTTTTCAGCTAGGTCGGCAAGCTCAGGCTTAAATTCAATAATTTCATCCATGGATAAACCCTCAAGCTCATGAGGAAAGACGAGCCATTTTTCAGTTTCGTGAATATAAAAATCAGGTTTTCTATCTGTTTTATTTTTCATTGGCTTGTAGTATGGGGTGGCTACTTTAATTTCAGGGGTGTTTTTTTTACATGCGGTTTGTAAATCTAATATTATTTTTTGAATAGATATGCCCGTATCATGAACATCATCAACTATTAAAAGTGAATCTTCTGATTCAACTTGTTTGATAATGTAATTAAGTCCATAGACTTGCACTTTGTTATCTCTCTCTCCCATGCCTTTATAGTGAGAGGTTCGAATGGCAATATGATCTGAGGGCATGCCGAGGACATCTAGAAACTCCTGAACAGCAATTCCAATAGGAGCTCCACCCCTCCATACGCCAATAATATAATTTGGGCGGTAGCCACTTTCATAAACTTGCCAGGCTAGTTCAAAGGAATCTCTTAATAGCTCATCTGCTTGAATAAATAATTTGTCCATTAATTTTTAAATAACTAAATCAATAGCTCATGCTTAATCGCACCATAAATTGACGAGGCGGAATAAGCTCTAATCCAGTTGCAGCAACCCCAAAGACATCAGTCATACTAGAATTAACCCCATCTTCATCAGTTGCATTTAGAATCTTGAAATCTAGCCCCCACTTATCTCCAACGAAATCAATGCTTGCTGAAAGATTTAATAAATCATATGAATCAATGGCATCAACAATAGAGTTATTTGAGACTCTTTGCTGGAAGTCTCCTCTTTGAATATACTGCATAATCCCTGTAAATAAACTTCCAGAAGCAAGCACTGTTTCATAAGTTAGACTAATGTCCGCTGAAAACTCTGGGCTCTTGGCTAATTCATTTCCCTGAACATTTTCTCTTAAGCCATAGCGAAGATCTTCTTGACCAAAGAAGTATTGATAAGCATCTACATTATCTAAGACCATATAATCTGAAGTGACCTCTGAATCTAGGAATGATAAATTCATATCTAAGACTAATGAGTCAGTTAATAGACCCTTGAATTCAACTTCAAGGCCAGACATTTCTGATTCAGGAATATTTGCTACACCGCCTCTATATGGATCTGGATCAGTAGCTTGAAATTGAAGATTTTCATAGGTGTATGAGAAAGCTGCAATATTTGCACGCGCTCTTCCATCCATTAAATCTGTTTTCAAGCCAAACTCAATTGAATCAACTGTCTCAGCTTCAAATGTAGGAAATACCAATGCAGGTGCCAAAGGTCTTCCAGCAACAGCATCTTCTGCTTCAGTAAAACCAAATGTTAAATTGCTACCACCAGGCTTAAAGCCTCTTGCAAAGGATAGGTAAGTCATAGCTGAATCAGACAGGTCTAATTCACCCGTTATCTTTCCGGTGGTCTCATCTGAAGTACCCTTTTCCGTAAAAGTCTCCACATTAAAAAAATTCGTAACATTGGTTTCAAATGTATCTTCTGAATATCTCATCCCAGCAACCAGACGAAAATCATCACTGACGCTGTATGTTCCTTGCCCATAAAATGAATATGATTCTCGGGTTGGACGCGCATCAGTCACAAAATCCCAATCAGCTCCAAAGACATCAAACCTTCCTGGTATACCGTAATCATGAGTGTAGCAATATGCAGGATTTGCAAACGACTCTCCACATAGATATCTTAATTGGCCAGTTAAGTCATTGTCTCTATAGCCCCTTATAGTATTGTCTATTTCATGCTCCATATAGAAAGCACCAATTGTCCAATCAAGCTTTCCATTTAGAATTGGTTCATTAGAAATTAAATTAATTTCAAACGTAGTTGTATCTACAATAGAGGTTTCAGGGTTAAATTCAGCTCTTTGATAACGCGCATATTTGCATTCGTCAGGCTGAGGAAAAATTTCTATGCAAACTTCTGCGACTGGAGGCAAACCTGGGATAGATTTAACAAAGTCACCGTAATTATGTCTATCATTATCTCTAACGACCAAAATATCATCCTCTTGAATACTAGCCATAGCTTTAAGAGATGCAAAACCTAAATCAGATTCATAAATTGCTGCAAAGATTGAGGAAGTTAACTCATGTTTTGAGATAGTATCTTGAGATAATTTTCTGATGCTTGGAGTTGGATCATCAATGCCTCGCATAGCAGAACCATTTCTATCAACCTCAAAAAACTGTCCAAAAAATCTTAAGCTTGAGTTCTCATCTAGATCAATAAGAAAATCGCCACGCAAACTAATGCTGCTTGCATCATCTAAATCTTGTCCAGTGAAGACATTATCACTAAAACCATCTCTTTCAGTGATGGCAAAAGAGATTCTGCTAGCAACATTATCTGCAAGTGGAATATTATTAGATGAACGGAATTTAGTGAGGCCATAGTTACCAAAAGTAATATCTGATTTACCTAAATATTCTTCCATTGATGGTTTTTTGCTAATTACATTAATGGCTCCACCAGTTGAGTTTTGACCAAACAAAGTGCCTTGTGGTCCTCTAATAACCTCAATTCTATCAACTTCAATAAAATCAGTTTGCAGTGCAAACGGAGAAGCAATAAAAATTCCATCCATGTGAAATGCTACTGAAGGAGCTGCAATAGCATTTTGATTTGTCTCATTACCAACTCCTCTAATAGAAATAACGGTTTTGTAGCCCTCATTTTTAGCAACAGTAACCCCTGGAACAATCGCACTAAGATCGACCATTGATTCAATATTCTTAGACTCAATATCTTGATCACTTATTGCTGTAACTGCTTGCGAGATATCTTGCAGGCTTTCACTTCGCTTTTCAGCTGTGACAAACACTTCTTCAATTACATTGTTTTGCGCCAATACAGGTACTCCAAAAAATAACAATGAAATTGTTAATAAAAAATTATTATTTGAGGGAATATGTTTCATTAAGATCACCCTAAGGTTTTTATGTTAATTATTTAAAAGCTTCCAAGAAACTTGTATATCTTGGATTGACGCAACATTAATGCCAAAAAATTGAAAATAAATTTTTAGCTAAAAGAGCTTTAAAATATTGAATCAATCTATATTTGCCTTAAGTTATATTTGAACTTATAACAATCTAATATTATAAGTTGTAAACTTAAATTTTAAATACAAATATTGAATTTAATGCTGGAAAAAATTTTCAAGTTAGAAGAAAACAATACATCAATTAAAACTGAATTAGTTGCTGGTTTTACTACATTTATAACAATGGCCTATATCATTTTTGTTAATCCACAGATGATGTCAATGGCTGGGATGGATCAAGGAGCTAGTTTTGTAGGGACCTGCTTGGCTGCCGCAATAGCATGCATACTGATGGGTCTTTATGCCAACTGGCCAATTGGATTAGCTCCTGGAATGGGGCTTAATGCATTCTTTACCTATACGGTAGTTGGTGAGATGGGATATTCGTGGCAAATCGCACTTGGAGCAGTATTTATCGCTGGTGTTTTATTTTGGATAATGAGCATTACTCCTGTTCGACAATGGATGTTAGAGAGCATACCTATGAATCTTAGGATTGCTATGGGCTCTGGTGTTGGCCTTTTCATTGGGCTTATTGGTTTAAAAAATGGCGGTATCATAGTCTCAAATGAGGCAACGCTTCTTAGCATGGGAAATTTTCTGAGAACTGAAACTATCCTTTCAATGCTTGGTTTTCTTTTAATAGCAATTCTTGCGGTTAGAAGGGTGCCAGGCGCAATACTCCTTGGTGTAATGATGGTAACAGTTACATCAATTTTTATTGGGATTGTCCAATTTCAAGGACTGATCTCCTACCCTCCAGCTTTTATGCCTGTATTTATGAAATTAGATATTATGGGAGCGCTGGATTTAGCCATGATAAGCGTGATTATGTCTTTTCTATTTGTAAATTTATTTGATACTGCGGGAACACTTCTCGGGGTAGCTAACCAAGCAAAATTAGTAGATGAGTCTGGAAATGTTAATGATCTTGATAAAGCTCTTAAAGCTGATAGTTCTTCTAGTGCGGTTGGAGCTTTTTTGGGATGCGCACCGGTTACAAGCTATGTTGAAAGCTCTGCTGGCGTTGAGGCTGGAGGTAGGACAGGGTTGACTGCAGTAACCGTAGGTTTTTTATTTTTAATTGCAATTTTCTTTTCGCCTTTAGCAAGCATCATCCCTGCACATGCAACTTCCGGAGCACTTATTTATGTGGCGATATTGATGTTGAGCGGAATGGAAAGGCTTAACTGGTCAGATACATCCGAACTTCTTCCAGCATTGATAATTATTGTAATGATTCCATTAACTTTTTCTATTGCAAATGGAATTGCTCTAGGCTTTATATCTTATGTAGTCCTGAAAATTGCATCAGGAAGAATTGCAGATATATCTGCAGGAGCCTGGTTTCTGACTTTAATATTTTTATCTAAATTTATATTTCTTTAATAAAGTCAATTAACTTCTTTGATAATTTGGAGCTTCTTTGGTGATCATGACATCGTGAACATGACTTTCAGTAATTCCAGCATTTGTAATCTCAACAAATTGAGTCTCTTTATGCATATTCTGGATTGATTTGCATCCAACATATCCCATGCTTTGTCGAATACCTCCAATCAATTGATCGATTACATTTACAACCCAGCCTTTAAATGGGACTCTTCCCTCAACTCCCTCAGGAACCATCCTTTCATTGCTTATACCGTCTTGAGAGTATCTGTTTGTATCATTTCTTTCACTCATTGCTCCGATAGAACCCATTCCCCTATAAGTTTTAAAACTTCTACCTTGATAAAGTTCCAACTCTCCAGGAGCCTCTTCTGTTCCAGCGAAAATACCTCCTAGCATTACTGCATCTGCACCCGCAGCAAGGGCTTTAGAAATATCGCCTGAAAACCTAATGCCTCCATCAGCAATGAGAGGAACACTATCAATGGAAAGCTTTTCTTTTATTGAGAGGATAGCAGTGATCTGAGGGACTCCAATTCCTGCAATAATTCTAGTTGTACAAATTGATCCTGGGCCCATTCCAATCTTGACTGAATCAACGCCTGCATCTATCAATGCTTGAGCTCCCTCCGGAGTTGCAACATTGCCGCCTATAACATCTATATCTGGAAATTCCTTTTTAATGAGCTTAATGGTATCGATTACATTCTGAGAATGGCCATGTGCACTATCTATTACAAATAAATCAACGCCAGCCTCAGATAAAGCCTTAGCCCTGTCTAGAGTCTCTTCTCCAGTTCCAAGAGCAGCGCCAACTTGTAACTGACCTCTAGAATCCTTTGTAGCAAGGGGATGTTCAGCAGATTTATCAATATCTTTCATGGTAACCAATCCAGTTAAAGAGTTTTCCTCATCTGTGACTAGAATTTTTTCAATCCTATTGTTGTACATTAATTTTTTGACTTCTTCTTGATCAAAGCCTTCTTTTACTGTTATTAATTTCTCATATGGCGTCATGATCGAAGACACTAATTCAGACAAGTTATCTGCATATCTAAAGTCTCTTCTGGTAACAATTCCCATTAATTTTCCATTATCAACAACTGGCATACCAGAAATACTTAGCTCGTTTGTTAATTGCATGAGCTCATTGATTGTTTTGGTTGATTGGATAGTTGAAGGATCTCTGACAACGCCACTTTCATATTTTTTTACAGCTCTGACCTCTGCGGCCTGGTCTTCAATTGAGTTATTCTTATGAAGAATTCCAATTCCACCATTTTCAGCAAGCGCAATAGCCATGGCAGCTTCAGTCACTGTATCCATTGCAGCAGATACCAGAGGAATTTTTAAAGAGATATTTCTTGAAACCTTTGTTTCTAATTGTGCTTCAGCAGGGAGGAAATCCGTATATCTAGGCAAAAGCAGTACGTCATCAAAGGTTAAGGCTTTATGTTTGATCTTTTCCATAACGGATTATAGCGTATGCCTTTATTAAAAAAAAGATGGGTTATATTAAGCCTTAAAATTTAATTCTACCCTCTAATGGATATTCAACTTATTTATCAGAATCCGGAAAATGTTTTAATAAAATATCAAGATTATTGCTGTAATTTTTCCAATAATTTATGCCGGTCTTGTACATAGGCTGTCTAACCTGTTCAGAGCTAGCTGTTTTAACGGGGCGTTTTGATTTATGAAAATTTAAACAATTATCTTCAAATTCAACATTACAAAATTCTAATAGATCTGAAATTCTTTCATTGGGATTTTTAATAATTTGTTCGTAGTTAATAGTAAAAATCTCATTTGGGAATAACTTTTTCCAATAATCCATTAACCTAATATAATCTTTGTAGTATCTAGCAATATCATCAAGGTCATAAGTAAAATGTTGGCCCTTTGCAAAATACTGTTTAAAGCAGCTAAAGCAAGTATCCATTGGATTCCTTCTTGCATCTATAATTTTAGCCTTAGGTAAAATCAATTTTATAAGGCCTATGTGAACAAAATTGTTTGGCATTTTGTCAATAAAAAATGGTTTGGAAGATCTTGCCCATTTTGTTTCATTAATATATTTTTTTCCTAAGTCATTAAATGAAGATTCATCAAATTCTAATAAATTATGTGGATAGCCATTTTTTTGATCAATTAACTTTATATCTCTTGAAATTGCTAAAATATTTGGCAACTCTTGTGTACCTTCTATAAGAGAATGAGATGAAAGAATCTGCTCAATAAGTGTTGAGCCTGACCTGGGTAACCCCAAAATAAAAATTGGGTCATCGAAGTCTGATATAGCTTTTAACTTATAAAGATCATTATTATTTTCAAAAAAATCTATTAACTCATCTATAGAAATCTTATAGTCTTCGGCGTTATAACTAATCTGCTTTCTTTGTTGCCAATTACCCTCAGCATAATGTTCAAATGATTTATCAAATTGTCTATTTGATTCATATGCTTTTCCCAGAGCAAAGTGCATCTGAATGAGCTCATTTGGGTGTATATTTTTCTTAAGAGATAACTCCATATTAGCAATCTCTTTATTTGAAAATTCATAAGTCTTAAGATTTGCTAAGCTCCAATATGCTTCACCAGATAAAGGAAAATATTTAATTGCGTTTTGATATGCTCCTTCACTTTTTTCTCGTTCTCCGATGGTCTTTAAAGCATGGCCAAGGCTGAGATAAACTCTAGGATTCTCTGGCTTAATTTTTAAAGACTCTTCATATAATTTAATGCCTTCATGATATTTAGATAATTTAATGTATACGGTTCCTAAAGATACCAATGCTTCAAAATTTTTTGAGTCTAACTTAATCAGATTCTCAAATGCTGGTATAGATTTTAAAAGTTTATTTTGAATTCTATAAAGTTTTGCTAGGTTATCCCAAGCCAATGAAAACGAAGGGTCTAACTGAAGTACTCTTAAAAAGAGTCTCTCAGCAACCTCATAATCTTTTGTTTTGAATGCAAGCAACCCTAATAGCCTTAGGGCATCAATATTATTCTTATCTTTTTTAAGTACTTTTTTGTATGACTCTTCTGCTAGCTTTAATCTACCCGCTTTGACATGTCTAATTCCTTTATATAAGTCTCCATATGTTTTATCTGATTCGAAGAAATTTTGAATAACTTGGTCTGATTCCTCCTCTCTATCATTTTCAATATGTATGTTAGAAATTAAGCGAGCAGTTGTAATAGATGGGAACAGTTTATGAAAATCAATTAAAGCAGATTGGTATGCCTGATCATCATTAAGAAATTGATAAACTTTTATTAATTTTTCATGATGTTCCTTATTATTTGAGTCAAGTTGAATTAATTTTTTAATAATTTCTAAAGCTTTCTCAGCCTTATTTAGTTTTATATTGATATCTAAAAGCACGGATAAAGCTTTTAGATTAGAGGGATGGATGATTAGTATTTCTTCAAGTTGTTCTATACATTCATTTAAATTATTATTGTTTAATAAATCAAAAGCGTTATCTAACGCAATCTTAAGGTTGGTATTCTCTGACATATGTTTATAAAAATAAGCCCAGAATGGAATAAAACAATTATCTTTCTTTCGATTGTACTATCTTTGCTCCTATCAATATATGTATTGTCCGATCCTGCCGGAAGTTCAAAATTTCTATTTAAAGCATATGACTCTTTGGCAACTTTTTTTGAGCCGACTTATATGTATGGTAGTTTTACTGTATTAATTTTTTTAATTTTTATTGCGCTATCAAAATATGGTGATATAGAAATTTCTTTAGAGAACAAGGAAATATATTCATTTTTTTCGTGGGGCTCAATGCTCTTTGCGGCCGGGATTGGTGCGGCTCTCTTATACTGGTCAACCATTGAATGGATAGAATATTTTAATATATTAAAAACACAAAACTTAGATTTTGATAGTGCGTTGCTCTATTCAAGAGCTTATCCTATTTTTCATTGGTCATTTACTGCTTGGGCTATATATTGTTTGCCTGCAATTGCATTTGGCCTAGCAATTACAATAAATCAAAGTGCTAAATTAACATTTTCTGGAATATTTAATGTCAATAATAAGTTCTTTGAAGTTTTATTTGACTCATTGTTTATTGGTGCAATACTTTGTGGTGCTGGGGTTGGATTAGGTCTATCCTTCCCATTGATTTCTTCAATTTTATCAAATGTGCTTAATATTGAGCGCACAATAAATCTAGATATTTTTACAATAATTGTTTGTCTTGTAATATTTGCAACTAGCGCATATCTAGGAATTCAAAAAGGGATAAAAAGGCTTAGCAATTTTAATATTTTTTTGGTTTTATTATTCTTATTTATTGTTTTTATTGCAGGGCCAACCCAATATATTTTTACGAAATCAATAGAGAGTTACGTATTCTTAGTGACACAATATTCTGAATTGAGTTTCACAACGGGCACAGTAATTAGCAAAGATTGGACCGTTTTTTATTGGGCTTGGTGGATGGCATTAGCTCCAATGGTTGGCGCTTTTATAGTGAATATATCTAATGGGAAGTCACTAAGGACGATTATTTTAGGAGTTATATTCATTGGCAGTATTGGCTGCATGATCAGCATGTCTATATTGTCAAATTTATCAATATACCTATTCGAATCAGGAATTTTAAATTCACCTGCTCTTTTAGAAGATGGGATGCTAACTAGAGAACAAATAATAATTAGAACTCTATCGACCTTGGATTACAGCAATTATCTTTTAATTGGCTTTGGCGTCATCTGTATTATCTTTTTATGCACAACCTATGATTCAACTTCATACATTCTTGCTTCAGCGTCTATGAAAAGTTCAAACATTGAAAGTTCAGGTAATTTAAGGCTGGTATTTGCAATATTACTTGTTATCCAGCCAACCTTATTAATGTTTCTTGGGGGAGTTGATTCATTTAAGTGGATAATGGTTATATTTTCTGTTCCATTATTACTTATATATCTATTACTAATGATTTCTGTAATTAGAAATATTATTGCAATTAAAAAAACATAAGATCTTCATCTTCTGATTTGTAATCAGCAGGTCGTAGGTTCAAATCCTATCGCCAGCTCCATTCTTTAAAGAAATTATTTCTAGTATCTATACTTGAATCTTAGCCCAATAACTCTTGGCCTATTTTGAGTCCTTCTAATATCACCAAAGTCGTTGTATCTTGATAGATAAGCATCTTCATCACCTATATTACTAATAAAGAGTTCCATAGACCTATTGTTGGATTCGACCCCTACTCTCATATTTGCAATAGAATATGAGGGAAGCGTGAGTTCATTGGCCTGACTGGTGTATCTATCCCCTGTAAATGAATAATCAATAGATATATATCCAGGCATTCCAAATATACTTAATACTTTATCAAGCCCAAGGACATAAGAAAGCTCTGGAACATAGGCGAGCTGATTTCCTGAATTAGCCTGGAGTACCCCAGACACGTCATAATAGTCCTCTGATAAAGATGGATCATTGGAAACCATATAACCTGACAATGTTAATGTGTCGTTTGGTTTATAAGTTGCATCAAGCTCAAGACCATTTATTTCTGCATTACCTACATTGTCAACAAATGCTACCGTGGAATATGCTAAATTATATGTAGTAGACTGGAAATCACTCCAATCCATCATGAAATATGCTCCATTTAGAATAAGCTTCCCGTCAACTAAGGTTGATTTAAACCCAAGCTCAAAACTTTCTAAATAATCAGATTTATATGTTTCAGGAATAAAAGCAGTTTGAGCTGGTCTAACCCTATTAATCCCACTGGCCCTAAACCCTTCTGAATATGTTCCGTAAAACATAACATCATCATTTAAGTTGTGAGCTATATTAACTTTTGGAACAACTCCTGAATCATTTGAATTGAATACCTTATCTACTCCATCAAATACACCATAATAACCATCTTTGGCATCAACCATAGTGTCTTGATCGTATGACCTGAAACCTACAGTCAATTTAGTTTTATCATTAATGTTGAAACGGCCTTCTCCAAAAATAGCCTGTACATCTTCCTCTCTTGTATTATCAAGATTCCACCACTGACCATTAGGGACTCCCCATGACAAATTACCTGGATTCGCTCCTGGCCATAAGTATTCAATTTCATAATCTCTTTTAGAAGATTCGCTAAATGCTCCAAGTATCCATTGAAAACCTGAGTCGCCCTTTGATTGAATTCTTACTTCATATGAATCTCTTTCATGATTATCAATTTGTGTATATGACATTCTTGGATCTTGGCAACCTGAGATATTGTAATAATAGTAATAGTCATAATAATCACACGTATATGTAGGGCCATCATAGTTATAATATTCTACATATTCAGAATAATCGTAAGTGTAATTTACATCCCTATCAAAAGATGAGGCTGTAAAAATATATTCAACGTTATCAGTTAAATCGCCGCTCAATGATAATGAGATTTGACTAAAATCATCATCAAAATGCTCTTCATTAAATCGAGAATTTGATCTAGGACCCACAGCTTCATCTGTCTCCCAAGATCCGCCAAATTCAGATGTTTGATCAAGTATGGATAGATCAAGATTTTGACCCATAATTTCTGATGCTAACCTTATTCTGTATCCACTTTTATTTAATTCATTGTAATCATCTTCTGCATGTGCGCTGTTATCAATTGTATAGCCGCTGTTTGTAAAAGTTTTAGATGTAAGTTCGTTATTAATCCAACCTCCATCTTGAAGATCATATGCGCTTAATCTTACAGCGGTAGTAGCTCCTAGAGGCATATTTATATACGCTTCTAGAGATTCATCATTTGATCCATCTGAAATAGATCCATACTCAAGATCAACCCCATAATCGACAGAACTAACATCGGGTTTTTTTGTAATAATCTTTATATTTCCAGATGTAGAACTTGAGCCATAAAGAGTTCCTTGTGGTCCACTTAATATTTCCACTCGCTCAACATCAAAAACGTGCAAATCAGGCGTTTGGCCAATAGTAGTTAAGGGCTGTTCATCTAAATATAGAGCGGTAGTTGAAGCTGCTCCTGAAGGATTTCCAAATCCGCCATCTGAGACACCTCTAATATAAAAAGTAGAGTTACCAGGTCCGCCTGCATCCAGTGTTACCGCTGGAGATAAATTGGCAATATCATCAAGACCTTTCACATTCTTTAGATCTAATTCTGCTGCACCTATAGCTTGAACACTCATTGGGACATCTTGAAGATTCTCTGACCTTTTGCTTGCTGTTACAACAACCTCTTCAAGACTCTCATCAGCATATACATTTGATGATTGAGCTACGCCCAATCCGAGCGTTAAAGCTCCCAGATAAGGTAAGGCAAAATTATTTTCTTTGAAAATATCCCTTAAAATAATAGTTAAAGGATCAGCTTTTTTTTCAAAAAGTGGTTTTAAATAAATAGAAGGCATCTACATCTCCCGAATAGAATAAATTTATATTCTTATGTTTATAAAGTAAATATTGTCTAAAAACAAGTTTGTAAACTTAGTAAAAAAAATTAATCAGTTTAATTTTTTAGGTCAAACAATAACTTAATCAAAAAGTCATTGCCCCATTCATTAGAAATTGAAAAATTGCACTTTGAATAATTAAGATTTGATTGCGGTTGAGAGTAACAATAACCTACACTTCTATCTATACCAGGCCAAAGATGTCCTTTATCTTTATTTAATAAACTAATTATTTGGATGTTATTCTTGCAACCTGAAGCTGTTTTCTTTTCTATATCATCATATAAATTAAAATTTGATTTTTCGATAAATTTACATTCAAATTGATCTGACCAAGAATTAAAAGTATCTTCGATTGGCTCATAAAAATAACCATCTGAAGCTTCAATATCAACAGGGGGAACAGTTGTATCCTTCATGCCACCATAAATAATGAAATTAACAGGCTTATCAGGTATACAACTAAGATCTTTGTGCTGCATTCCAACAATATTTACAACACCTTTAAAAATATTGGGATATTTACAGGCCAGTGCCTGAGCCATCATGCCGCCATTGCTCATACCTAATAAATATATGTCTCTTATTTTATGATCTTCATGTGTGCGATCAATTATTTTTTTTATAAAGCCGAGATCATCATTACAACTTGTCCATGAACAGCGCCCTCCATCACTGCAATTAGGATATTTTGGATATATATCTGCTTGAATCGAGCATATCTCACCATTTGGTGTATTTGTTTTAGAGCCTGCCAAATCATTCCAAGATGAAACAAATGAACTCGAGTTATTCTTAATACTATTAAAATACGATCCTTGAGGATAAATCGCTATGAATTGATATCTATCAGCAGCATCATTAAATCCTCCAGTGGTTTGTTTTTCAAAACCAGAAGCAGTTCCAGTATAGCCATGGATCCCTATAAACAAATCAACTTCATTTTTTAAATTAATATCTAATGGAACATATTTTAAATAAGTTCTATTAATTGATTCGTGCTCTATTTCATACTCAATCATAGATTCTGATGAAATAAATATAGATAAGAAAAATAAAGTTAAAAACTTCATTTTCCTCGAAAAAAAGATCGGGGCAATTTTTAAATATTCAATCACTGCTCAGCTCTACTCCAAGCTAGTGTAGATTGCATCTGATTTAGCTGCACAAATAAAATCATTCGTATGGAGACCCTCTATTTTATGCGACCACCACTGTAAACTCACTTTACCCCACTCAAAAATTATTTTTGGATGATGATCCTCAGATTCAGACAGCTCTGCAATTAAATTGACGAAATTAAGAGTTTTTACGTAATTACTAAACTTAAATGTTTTAACTAATTTTGAAATATCTGATTTGTCTATCTGCCAGCCTTCGAGGTCTTTAAGAAACTCAATCTGATCCTTATCTGGAACCAAAGGAGCTCCCAACTCACAAGCTGTGCATTTTTTTTCTAACAAGGTGCTACTCACAGCCCTCCCTTAGTTAGTTTGGCAGGATTTAATAATACTTTTAGCTTAGCGACAGGCAATCCAGTCTCTTCATGAGCCACATTAATAATTGATCTTTTTTCTTTGTAAGCTTTTTTAGCAACATGAGCTGCTTTCTCATAACCAATTTCTCTATTCAAAGCCGTTACTAGCATTGGATTCATACCGAGTGATTCTGCAATATTCTTTTTATTTACTTTAAAAGTTTTGATAGCTTTGTTAGCTAAAAGTGGCATTGAATTAGACATAAGGGTAATGCTTTTTAGTAAGTTGTATGCAATTACTGGAAGCATTACATTTAATTGAAAATTTCCTGACTGACTTGCTATGGATACTGTTACATCATTCCCAATTACATCAGCGCAAGCCATAGCTACTGCTTCTGGTATGACTGGATTAACCTTACCAGGCATTATGCTACTTCCTGGTTGAAGAGCCTCGAGTTCAATTTCTCCAAGTCCAGTTAACGGCCCGCTATTCATCCATCGCAAATCATTAGATATTTTAGTTAAAACTAAGCTGAGATTTTTAACGCTAGATGATAATTGAGCAGCAGAGTCTTGAGCGCTTAAAGATTTAAAATAATTTGTAGATGTCTTTACATTGAGTTTGGTTAACTTTGAAACCTCAGAAGCAAATGTTTTTCCAAAGTTCTTATGAGCATTAACGCCTGTTCCAATAGCAGTTCCTCCCTGAGGCAAATGCGAAATTTCTTTTGAAGCTGAAATAATAGACTTCTCAACAGCCCTTAATTGGGCACTCCAACCAGATAATTCTTGAGAAAAATCTATTGGCATGGCATCCATTAAATGAGTTCTTCCAGTTTTTACTTGACCCTTTAGAGACAATGCTTTCTTATCAATAACTTTCACAAGATTGCTCAATGATGGAAGCAAAAGTCTATG
>CABXNE010000006.1 GCA_902513515.1 uncultured SAR86 cluster bacterium | reverse complement strand
TATTGCTAGAGAGATAATGATTTCTGCTTTTTAGAATTAACTCTTGAATATCTTGAAATCTCTTTTCTACTTGAGAAAATTTTGAAGCTTTGGTTGGAATATCTGTATAGAGTAGAAAGTACTCAATATCAGATAAAAGGAATGCTGAGTATTCTAAGTAAGCGTTTGAAACTAGGTAATTATTAAGGTTTGTCGGCGGTTCTGTAAACAATATATTTCTCTCGGTCAGCAAAATAGTATATATATATACAGTGTTAATTTAAACCCCAAAATACAAAAAAACAGTTAATTATTGAACAGATAGACTTATTAGATTACAAACCCTTCGTAAATTGTTCGTAAAAGCCATCACACCAATCTGATTTATGCTTAGTGAATCCAACAGCATGAAAATTTACTAATTGTAGGCCTATAATTAATCCAATATAAAAAATATGTACTAGTAATTTTTTCAAATCTTAACTTGTTTATTTGCAGCTCTGAGCATATGACCTGAATTACATATTTGTTGAGCTTGGTAAGTAGATTCTTTTAAACCCTCTAAAACATAAGTTTGATTCTTCATACCAGAGGTAGGCTGAAACTTCATATCCACTTTGGAAGCATTGTAAAAGGAAGGGAAGTCTTTGAGAGCAAACCAACCAATCCTTGCACCCTTTGGTGAATCCATCACGAACTCAAGAATAAGTTTTGCTTTCCTTGTTTTTTTCTTATCCACAATCATCTTGGCATAGACATTGGTACCTTGGTCCATTTCATCTGGTACCTCTGCCATTAAATACGGATAGTTTGGTATGCAGTGTGGTCGTTCAATGTGAAAGCCCAATTGAGTTCCATTATTTATATCTTCTGCTTTCTTGGCTACGGATAACTCATTTTCACTTAGATCATCAATCCAAAAATTATCAAGGGTTATGATGTTGACCTCAGCATATGACAAGGTACTCAACAACATCAAAAATACAACTGACTTACCTTTAAACGAATTACTTTGCCCAGAAAAGGGCCCCAAACGCATGACATGGATTTTCTGGAGCTTAATTTCATCCACTGGTTTTGGTTTTCTAAGCTTTCTAACAAACAAATATATCGTTAAGGCAAATAGCCATATTACTGATGCTGTGAGTATCTCAATCATTAATCCCTCCTTAGGATAGTTATTAAGTGGTCTTAATACTTAAACGGAGGAAGTGGTAAATTGTTACAAAAAATAAAAATTAAGCATCTTTTTCTAGGATGCAAAGAAAACGACGATTGAACTTTGTAGCTTTAAGGCCATCTGAACCAATAAATAAGTTCTGGGATAAAATGCCTGGAATTCGAGATTTTCTTGAGCAATCAATTTCATCAACATCAAAATATAAAAGATTAAAATTTTGTTCTAAAAGTATTGCGATGATTTCTTTTCCTTTCGCCTGAAGATAATGTCTGTCAGTCAAGATTATGTATCCACCTATGTCTATCTCTGAGGCTACTTTTCTTAAATTAGAAGCAATGATGCGACTATTCCTATCCCAAAATTCATTAATACAATTTTGAAAGCAGCAAATACTATATTTTGATGGATTAGCTAGAGTAATAGGTGAGGAAAAGTCTATTTTTCGAGAATTAAAATTAAACCCTAAAGCGCTTAGCCTCTTTAATCGCGGTGAATTGATAATAAAATTATTCCTTACTAACCTCCACTGATTAATATATTGGTCATACATATCAATTTCTATGGATTGATTGTTAACTAATAAATTTCTTTCCTCCATATAATTTATGATTCCGATAATTTCAGGTGCAGGACCGCAAAAGAAAAGCCCTATTCTTAGATTTTTAGCAGTCTTGCTAAATAAATTATCTTTTCTATGTTCATCTATTTTAGATAAACCTGAGTAAATATTCTCCCAATAAATAATAAGATATCTAAATAGATAACAGAGTTGAGTTTTAAATTCAGAATAATCTACTGAAACTGAACTTGGTTGTAATGAATGCCATAAATCTCTTTGAGTGCTTTGTAATGATATGAGGAACTCTTCTATTGATACATTACTACCTTCAAGTTTTAAATATAAAGAGAGGTCTTCGATTAGCTGCTCATAGAGATTCTCCTGAAAAATCTTCACTCTAAGGGATGAATCTAAAGGTTAAGTTTATTCTTGGATGATCAATGTTTTTGCGCCTTGGGATTTGATGCAGTGTTTTTTGTTGAGTGGGATGATGCATGACTACCATGCTGCCAGAATTTAATTCTATGTTAGTGATTGGAGATTCTCCTAAACTATCTTTATCTTTCGGTCTTACCTGGAAAACTCTCTCAGCACCAAGACTTAAAGATGCAATGTTTACATATTCACCTAAGCCCTTCTCATCATCTGCATGCCAAGCCACAGTATCATTACCATCTCTGTAAAGATTCAAAAGAACGCTATTAAATTCATACCCTGTTTTTTCTTGAATAAGCGTATTTAATTTAGAAATCAGTTCAGTGTATGGCACTGGCTTAACTTTAATGCCAGCATAAATGTATTCTTTATTCTCTTTTGAGTACCAATAGGTCAGCCTTGGGATTGGGCTCACCTTGCCCATAAAGTTAATATGCTCTTGCTGCCATGGAGTCTCATTATGAAGAGTCTCAAAATATGATTTTGCTGTTTCGTGACTTAAAAATGATCTATCTAGCTCTATTTCGCAGCCATCAATCTGAAAAGTTTCTTGATTAGATGAAAATAAATCCATTAACCATAATTACACATAAATATTCGGCGCTCAATGTTAGCTAGTTAGTTTAAATAACTTTCAACCATCTGCTGAGCAGTTGCTGGGTCTATCATTTGGACAAGAGCTTTATCAGGTTTTACAAAGTCCTTGTCAGCTCTTATAGAGGTTAAGTCACCGCCAATAAAGGCATTGGTGTTAGCTGCAAAAACTCCGTACATCACCTGATAAATTGTTGCATCCATTTCATCGGTCATGGATGAAGCCAGCGACCAAGCAGTATTCACTTGATAGCTCTTAATGGTTTGAGGCTGAGGAATAGAGGCTGGGATATTAACTTGAATGTTAGACATGGCAGGTGCTTCAGTCACTGGAGTTATAAAAGGACCAAAGGTAATCAGCATGGCAACAGCTGCCATTATCAAGCCTGATGCAGGGACCCAACGAGTCCAGAAAGTATCTTTTGGTTCTAGAGTCTCATCAATAAACTTGTGTAGCTTTTTGTTGGTCTTGTGCATCTCTTTGGATTGAAAGAAACTCTCAAGACGTTTATTGGCAAAGAGCAATCTCGCATAGAACTCTCTGGCTACATCTGATGCATCAACAATGCTTCTTACTTCAGCTGAATTGGCGTAATCCATACCATCATCCAGGTATCCTGCTAATTGGAGTTTAAGGCGTTGATTCATTTCTGCTTCCTCCCTAAACAATCAGCTAGCAAAGCTCTGGCTCTTTTAGCTTTGGTTCTTAGGTTGCCCTTGGAGATATTACCGATGAACTTTTGAATTACATCATAGTCATGTCCTGCCCCTTTCATTGCAAGGATAGTTCTATCAGTCTCATTTTGTTGCTTGAGACAATTCATCAGTTCTTGATGCTCATAAGATTTAAATTTATTTTCATCAATCACTGGTTCGAGATTAAGTTCATCCAATGAATCAACTTTGGAATCTTTCCTGCATTTATCAATAAAACCATTGCGTAAAATTGTCTTTGCATAGGCAAGAGGATATTCAGCAGAAAGAAATTTATCTTTGTTCTCTATAAGTTTTAGTATGGTTGCCTGACATAAATCTTCAGCATCAGCAATGTTGCCACTAAGACTCAAAGCAAAAGGTAAAAGTTTTGGACTGACAATATGTAAAGCTTCTTTGAGTGATGGTGGGTTGAGTTTGGGTAGAGTAGAGACTTCACCAACACGAGTCTGTGTTGGCGTGAAAATATTGATTGAATTCGTTGCTTCCATGTCCTTAATTAATACTACCTATTTTTTAGACAGCAAGGGAAGAGTTAAATTGCAAATAAACTTAATATATTTTGTAACAGATAAATGGTTAGTTCGTTGCAGATTTAAAAATCTCTATTTTGAGCATTAGCATTTGATTTAATTAGGTCTACTAATGAGCTAGAGACAATCATCCTTCGACCGCCAACCTTAAAAGTCTCAAGTATATTCCATTTGATATATTGCCTTATCTTTGGCTGAGTGCAGCCCATAAGTTTTGCAGCATCCCCAACTGTAACTGTTGGCTGAAGATTATCAAAAAGAGATTTAGGTTTTATATCTAAATGTTTTTCTATAGCATCAATTTTTTTTAGAATTGCTTTTAGCATCTCCTCTATCTCACTCATGTTTTCCATAATCACCGTTATCACTTGTCCATTCGCTTTCTTCACTATCCCAATTATAATTATCATCAGCAAGCTTTCGATAAAGTGTTAATGTAGAAGATTCAGGATATGTACCATCGTACAAACTATCATCTGGCTTAGTATAATAATTTGTATATGGGTCCCATCGAGCAGCTCGCTGTATCGCCTCTTGCTCTTCATCCTCGATCAATTTTTCCCATTCTTCATCTCTCTTTGCTTGTTCTTGCTCCTCTTGAAGCCAGCGAACTCGGGCCTCAGATAGAAACTCCACTAACGGGTTTCTTGAATTGCAGTCTCCACAAATCAGTCTTTCGTAAAAAGAAGGTTCTTTGATTGGATCTTTAGATATGAAATTCACCTCACGCTGACAAGTATCGCAAGTAATGTAGTATGTATCTTCTCCCTTCCTGTGACTCATTAATCTATTTTATAAATTAAATTCCTGCATTTGCTTAAAAAGCTGAGCATACTCGCATTGCTTATCGCCTTTAGGCCCAAAACCAGTTTCTGCGTGGTCTGGGCACTCGGGACTATCTAGACAAGCCTTAACATCAAGAATGGCTTGCTCAATCCAATCTGAATTACCTTCATACTCTATAAGCTGAACTTCGAACTTCATATTTGCTTCATCTACATCTTGTGCAAGCATTCCACCCTGAAAATGCTGATCTCCATTTACATAAACAAAATATCCCATATTGCTTACATTAAATCCTTGCTGCTTTAGTATCCATTGATAAATATCCATCTGGTTTTTATAAGCTTCTTTGTATGCTCCAACCAAAGAGATAGGATGTAGCGCTGTACCCTCCTCATTCTTTCTTCCTGCAGTACTTTTGTAGTCAACAATGTGGATTTCGTCTGTTTCTCTGTTATGCCAGACATCATCCAAACCCCCGCCAATAATAAAGTCAGCAGGCTCGAAGTTTACTCTTAGCCCCAATTGCAGTGATTTTGTCCATAGCTCAAAATCATCATGTTTAAACGGTACTAAATGACCTAATCCATGGCGTTCCATAAAAGGATGTGGCTCTTGCAACTCTCGATAAACATCAAAGTCTTTTTTTAGCAGCGTATCTGTTGCTGTATTAAGTAAAAAACCTGGTATGCCTGGAAATTTGATACCCTTCACTCGATTCATCCAAAAACAAGCTGGGCAATTAAGAAAAGATTGAATCTGAGACCTGCTTACTTCATAGGGCTCTGGATGCTCAGGCTTATAGGTACCTCTATGTCGAGCCATTTTAGTTTAACGGAGCTCTTTTATCTAATAGCTCTTTAATGAGCTCCCAATAAATTTCCAGCTGTTCATCCATATAATTTTTTGCTATTTCTTTCTTTTCATCAAGATTAGGTTGGTCTAAAAGATTGACTGGAATTTGAGATGATGTGTAGTAATATTGAAAAATCTCATCATCTTTAAATGATTTTGCTGAATCAATTTCAAAATAAATCAGTTGTTTAGATAATGGCTGCATCAAAATGTTATGCCAATTTTGAAAATCAGCATATTTCTTTTTCATTTCAGATTTAATTTTTTGTCTTAATTCCATTAAGTTATCTAATACTTCTGCATTGGTAAGGTAGGTAATCTCGTATTCAGAAACTTCTGAGGAAGATTCAATTTTACCATTATTTATATCTAATGCTTCACTAGGTTCAGATTGCAATAACTCCTCATGGAGATCATCAATATCACCCATGCCAGACTCAGATCGAGATCTCATTTCCTCAACTAATTCAGGATTACTTATCTTAGAAAACTGGGGGTGGTTGCTTATGGTTGAAATTTGAACGCTAAGAGAATCTATTCTATCCTCAATCTTATTAAAATTAGAATTTAACTGATCGACTTTTTCAATTATTTCTAGCGTATCATATGATATTCCAGATAATTGAAGATCAACATCATCGGCAATAGAACTCTCTTGATTTGGTTGATTGTGGGAATTTTCTGCTTGTAAATACGCCTTTATTTCATCATCAATATTCTGATTTGGTCCAACTCCTAAAATTTCTAAAATAGATTCAAGAAATTTAGAATTAATAAATTCTGCATAATCATCAAAACCATTTATTTTTTCTTGAAGATGATCTGGATAAATTTTTAAAATGAGTGCAATATTGGACTGAAGGACAAGAGCTTCTGACGCATTCTTAAAGCCATCATTGTGAGCCCAATAATTTCTCCATCTAACAATTTCTTCGGCAATGGCTCCATATGTAGAGTATTGAGAAATTGAATACGGTTTTTTTTCAAAAACTTGAATAACTGATTTTTTTATTTGTGGATTATTTTTTAACTTAGGCGAAGCTAATAATTCTGAAATATTTCCAAGAGAGAATCGAAAATTAAAATTATTTTTTAATCTACCGATTGAATCCATGCCAAAATGATTATAGTTAAATCTTAAAAGGGTTGAGTTAAGATCTAATTGCTCTGGAAATCCCTTCAACTCCTCAATAGCGGCTTCATCGCTTATCTCTACTCCATTTTTAATAAGTTGATAGATATCAAGAAATAAAGTTGCAAATATATCTTTAATTGCTGGGCCTTTATCAGTAAAAACCATGCTAGCAATTGTTTTATATTCAGCCATTGAGTTAATGTAATATATATATGTATCAAAATAAATCATGAAACTTCGTAAATGGCAAAAAAAAGCTTTTCCGATTTGGTGGAAAAATAAATCTGGCATCTTAAAAGTAGTTACTGGTGGGGGCAAAACTTTTTTTGCACTCCATTGCATCAAAAAATTTTTAATGGAGCATCCAGAGAGAAAAGTTTTGATAGTAGTGCCCTCAATACCATTGCTTGATCAATGGTCAATAGAATTAAAAGAGCATTTAGAGTATTCGATTGCAATTAATGGTGGGGGAACAAGACTAAATCAAATTAAGCAAATAAATATAACAACCATTGGCTCATTAAAGAATATATACAAAAAATTTAGAGATCATTCTACATTCTTGATTGTTGATGAATGTCACAAACTTGGAACTCCAACTAAGGGAAAAATGCTCTCAGGAAAGTGGGCTGCAACAATGGGACTTTCAGCAACTCCCGAAAGAGATTTTGATGATTATTTTGAAAAAATTATATCTCCTATTCTAGGCCCTATTGTTTTTGAGTACGATTATTTAGAGGCAAAGAAAGATAATGTAATTTCTAAATTTGAGTTACTCAATGCCTACGCTCCTATGCTTGAAGATGAGGATTTAGAATACAAAGATTTAACTTATAAAATATCTCGAAGAATCGCTATCCAAGGAGGTTTTGATAAATCTGATGAAGTATTGAAAATATTATTTTTTAAAAGAGCTAGAGTTATTAATAATGCTATCAATAGAATTCCACTAGGCATAAAACTTTTAAAAAAATTTAAAAACTCTAAATGGCTAGTTTTTTCTGAGACAAAAAAGCAAGCATCTCATTTTAATAAATTACTAAATAAGAATGGTTTTAGATCAGCAATTTACAATACAGATATTAACTTGGTGTCTAGGCAAGCAAATTTATATGAATTTAAAAATGATATGCTTGATATATTAGTTACCTGCAAGGCATTAGATGAGGGTTTTGATTACCCGGAAATTAATGCTGCATTAATTTTAAGTGCATCAACCACAACTCGCCAAAGAATTCAGCGCATGGGAAGAGTCTTGCGAACTACTAAAGCAGAAAAAAATGCCATGATTATTTCAATTTATTCTTCTGATTCAGAATTTGATCGACTTACGTTAGAATCAAAGAGATTTATCGAAGAAGGAATTGCTGTCAATTGGACCTCTCTAATTTTTAAAAAATGAAATCTCAACAAATACTAATCAACAAAGATCTGTTTTCAAATAATGATTCTTTATTTGCAACTAATGAAATTTCTTTTCAAAACGTTGTTATGCAGCAATTACCAATTTATTTGGAAAGAGATCAAAAGAAAATAATACAGATATATAAATGTAATCATAAATTTCTATCAGATTTTGGTAATGCTATGCCAGATTTAATAGCTTTCTCAGAAGATTATAGCTATTACTCAATTATCGAGGTTGAGCTAAGTCACCATGACTGGGAAAGTCATGTATCAAGGCAAGTAAAATGCCTGGTGAATGCTGATTATTCTAATCAAAAGGAGAAAATATTTCAAAATATATGTAATACAAATTCTAATCCTAAAATTGAAAGAGAAAGATTTCTAAAAATGCTCGATGGTGTTGATCCTGAGTACATGATTGTTGCTGAAAAGTATCTTCATAGCTGGGAGGCCCGATTGGCAGATTTCAAAGCTAGGTACATTACTATGTCTACTCATATAAATGATATGAATGAATTTTCATATTTGATTCATGATTGCAAAGTAATCAATAAAATTGATAGATATGAAATTTCATGGATTAATTATTTTTTTAAATTTCAAGAAATTGGAAATAAATATTTTGAAAATGGAGCAAATATTTCTATCACATACAAAGATTTTGAATATCTCTTTCATGTAGATAGAGAGGTTGACGGAATTTACTTATCCCCTCTTGGATCCAAAAATATTACGACTGAGGTTGAAATAAGTGAACTATTAGAAATTAAATCTATTATATGTAAAGATAAAATGTTCGAATTAACATAGGAAACGATATGAAAATTAAAGTTGGCGTAGCATCGTTAAAAAATTATGAAAGGATAGATTACTCTCTATGGCAATGCCTTGCAGAATTATGTGATAACTCTATACAAGCATATTTCGATGAACGAAAAAGCCTAGATAAAGTTTATAAAAAAAGAAAAGAAAATTTAACAATTAATATCGTTTATGACAGAGATGCATCTTCCTTGAAGGTTACAGACAATTCATCTGGCATTTCAAAAAAAGTTTTGACAGAAGCATTTGATGTAGGCGGCGAACGAAAAAGAAAAGATTCAGAAAATAGCTTAAGTGAGTTCAATGTGGGCTTGAAATCAGCTGCAATCTGGCTATCGACAATATGGACAGTTGAGACCAAGCGATTTGATGAAAATATTCAAACCTCTGTAATTATTGAAAATGAGAGAATTTTCAATAACGAAGATGAATTAGAGGAAGATACTAAAGATGTTGAGGGTACAAATGGATATACGAAATTAAACTTTGAAGGTTTAAAGCATTCATTTAATGTTACTGCGATTAACAAGGCGAAGAGGTTTTTAGCTTCCACATATAGAAACTGGCTTAATAAAAGTGTAACGATTATTTTCAATGGAGAAACATTAGAGTGGGAACCATTCAAACTGCACCCCCATCCTTCAACTGGAAGAGATTACAAATGGACTGTCGGTCCTGGATATATCGGTGAAGATAAAAATCGAGAGGTAACTGGTTGGATTGGAGTCTTGAGGGTTGGAATGAAAGCTGGTGAGGACGGCTATGGAAGAGGAGCTTCAAGAGAAAATGCTGGAATCAGCATAATGCGAAGAGGAAGAATGATTCAAGGGTATCCTGAAGCTTGGCGGCCAAAAAAAATATTTGCATCAGGAGCTGGAAGCACTCTAAACCAGAGGGTCGTTGGAGAATTGGTATTTAATGATGGAACAGTCTCTCATACAAAATCAAGTATCTCAAATGATGATCTAGAGATAATGGAGACTTACTTAGATCAATTTTTCAAAGATAATAAAATTACTTCGATTGCAAAGTCTATTCAAGAAAAACAAGCAACTACTTTAGACGAAGAGGAAACTGCGAGGGGTGATTTAGAAGATATTATACCTGATACGGACTTAGGCGAAATTTCTAGAAAACCTATTCCTGAAATGGACATTATTAAAAAAAGAATTGATGGAACATTTAGTGCAATTCCAAAAGATCAAGAAATAGTTTTTAACCTTAAAAATTATATTGTAAAAATGTACCCAACTCATAATGGCGAAGATAAACCATATGCAGCTTATAAGGCTATTAACCATATTGAATTTCACATTATTGTAAACCTTGATCACCCCTATCTCACTCAAAATGATTTTGTAAACCTTACTGATTACTACATATATATAATCTTGGAGATGTCTACTCGTTTCAAAATTGAGAGAGATGAAAGGTTAACTATGGATGATTATTTTGAAGTAAAAGATGCATTGATGAGATTTAAGATTTCTAAAAATTAAACTCCATATTCTCTTCGGGATCAATTTTAAATTTGTATGGGTCTTGAAATCGTCCCTCTCCACCCCTCAGGTAGTCTTTATCAGTGTCTATACAAATCCATTTCCTATTCAAAGCGTCAGCAATAGCTCCTGTTGTACAACTTCCTGCAAATGGATCGACAACCAAGTCTTTCTCATCTGTTAAAAATCTAATAAAGAACTCTGGAATAAATTTTCCAAATCTTGCTGGATGTTTTTTAATTTTCTTTTCATCACAATATTGAAAGTATGGGTCATTAGCTGAATTACCATATGGAAAAAAATTTTGCGGTATTGCACCTCCATTATCTTTTGCCCATGTCTTTGAAACATTATGTCCGCTTGGTCTGTTTCTCATATTATATTTTTGATTTTTAATCATGTTTAGCATCTTTTCAGAATAAGGCTTTAAAATTTTTCGATTATCTGCTTTCGGATTTGGAGATTTTGAAAACCAGAATATATAATTTACTGAATCAGTGATGCGTTCTCGAGATCGCGTTACCCATGAAGCTGGTGATGGCATTTTTGAAGTATTCCACCAAAAAAATTCTTGCGCTAAATAAAAATTTAAATCCTCACAAAACAAAAGAGGAATTTTAAATTGATGGAGATTTCTTGCTGGTATTCCAGGCACCCAAGATCCACCAAAATCTATAACAAGACTTCCCTCATCTTTAAGTTTTTTATAAAAAATTTGACCAAAATCTTTTAACCAATCCATATACTCATCACCTTTTTTATTTCCATATGCTTTTTCTCTTGTAAGAGCAAATGGTGGACTAGTTATAATAAGGTCAACAGAATTATCTTTTAATCTTTTTAGATACTTTAATGAATCATCATGAACAATCTTTCCGTTTTTTGTTTTAAATGTGATGCTCATATACTAGTTAATATCTAATGCGTATTCTCTAAGAATTTTTAGAGGAACTAATTCTAATGTTTTTATATGAGATTTTGTTAAATAAATTTTAGGAGCACAATTAGCTTCATAAGCCTCTACCCATCTTGGTGCACATAGACACCAGTCATCCCCCTCCTTTAAACCAGGAAAGCCATACTCAGGTATTGGAGTAGATAGATCATTGCCCTGAGCTTTGGAAAAAGCTAGAAAGTCATCAGTCATATGAGCACAAACTGTGTGTATGCCATGATCTTGGTCCATGGTTTCACAAGAGCCTGAACGGGTGAACCCTGTCATAGGATCTTCACAGCAGATTGGTAATGGTTCACCAAAAACATTTAATTGACTCATAGATTAATTATAAGACTTATTTAGTAAGTTGGAGAATCTCTCCAGGCTTTGGAGATCTAAAGAAATCTGATGCTAAATTTTGTTCTTTGAGAGCTTGTTGTAATCTGATAGGAGGCTCAGTAACAGGCTCATCTGTCAGAATAAATGTACCCCAGTGCATGCCAAATGAATGCGGTGTTTTTAGATCCAGTGCAATTTGTACTGCTTCCTCTGGATTAACATGAGAATCCTTCATAAACCACCGAGGATCATAGGCTCCAATGGGTATAAATGAGTAATCCGGCGCACCAAGACGCTCATAAGTTGTTTTAAAATCACTTGAGTATCCTGTATCACCTGCATGATATAAAGATAAATCTTCTGTCTTCATAAACCAACCACCCCACAGACTCTTATTGCGATCAAAAAAACCTCGCTTTGACCAATGTTGAACAGGTGTAAAGTGAAAATTTGTTTTACTTATTTGTTTTGTATCCCACCAGTCCATCTCAAAGACATGCGTAAGACCTGCTTTAATTAATCTTTTTTTATCTCCGGCAGGAACCATAAAAATAGTTTCTGGATTAAGCTTATGTAATTTTTTAAGTGACCAGATGTCAAAGTGATCATAATGATTATGACTAACAACCACAGCATCTATCTTTGGTAAATCTTCTAGATTCATAGCTGGAGGAATCATCCTTTTTGGCCCAGTAAAACCAATTGGTGAAGCGCGCTCTGAAAAGATAGGATCAGTAAGAATATTTATATCACCATTGTTAATGAGATATGTTGCATGCCCTATCCAAACTGCATAGTTGCTTTGATTGACTGTTAGCTGTTGCCACTCATTGGAAGTCTCAATGATTGCTCTCTCTGGGCTTTCTTTACCATCAAAGACCCAGGACATAAATTGGCCAAAAGTTTTTTCATTGAGTTGCTCATCAGTATTTTTGAAGTTTTCTGCATATATAAGACTTGAAAACAAGAAAGATATAGCGAAAAACACCAATAGATTCTTCATGAGTAATTAAGCTTTATGGAATATAGTGAATGGGTGATGACCAAACACGCTCTTGAATCGTTTTAGGCATATCAGGTCTTGGCTCAACATTATTTCTCACTGCATCCCAGGTGCTCCATCGACAAGTTGGATTTTCAAGCGCTCTAACATAATAAAAAGCTCTTTGATCAACTTCAAAAGTCGGATCGCTCCAAAAGGTTTTTAATTCAACCGCTCCAACATCTTGAGAAAATGCACAACTTGAAATATCAACTTTCGCATTGTTATCTGGGCATCTAAAACTATTAAGATCAGGCACACCTCCATCTGAACAAGCAACATCAAAGACTTGTTCATGAGGTTGACCACTGGCATCAACATAACCCTTTATAATTTGAACCCTTTGTAGCGGTGCTGTATAGGCATCTCGCACAGCCCAAACAAAGAAGCTAGGTGTTTGTTGCCCTATGCCATCTAAATCAGCGCCCATAGTTTTTGCATTTGCGTAAAGGTACTCAATCAAATCAGCATCATTGATCTTGCTTTGATCTAAGTTAAAACCAGCAAAAAAACGTATGGTCATTCTAGGGCCTGACGTTGCAAAGGATTCCTTGCGTCTAAAAGCATCATAAATGCTGTCTCTAGTATTTGTTTCAGCCCATACTCCCGCAAGTCCAGATGCGCCCCAGGTAATTGCCGATGAATTCATATATTTTTTTCCATCAACCTCAGTCAATGATTGATCAGTCTCCAAAATAGCAGGATCAGTCATTGGAATAGATCCACGCAAAGCAGCGCTTGAATCCAATAAACCTATTTTTGCAAAAAAATTATCTTCTTCTTGAGAGGATGCCGCTGTGTGCGTATCACTTGAACCAATAAAGCCAAATTTATATGGGTTAAAACCCTCTTTTTCTTCCATTTTAATCCCTTCCAACAAAGCATCTCTCACATAACTTCCTTTAGGCTCAGAGTAGCTTTGTGTTGCAACTTTAAATGGCATGATCTCAAAGTCCGCCCATTCATCGTTGGTAGAAAGAGCTGGATGAGTATCAGAAGTGCCCTTAACCTGTGTAATCTCAACTATAGGTTCATTACGCATTCTAAGTTCAGCATATTCTTTAGTTAATGGATTTCCGTATGAGTCTTTTAAAGCAAACATAAAACCATCTGATCCATTTGAATTATGAGGTATGGCCAAGCTTTCAATACCATCCTCTCTTATTCTATCCATCCATTTCCATAATCCCTCAGGGTCATTAGAGTTAGCTCTGCTGTAAGGAACTGAAGGTATACGATTGCCATTACCTTTAAAGATTACATTTCTATGAAGATTACCCATATCTGCAGTTGAAGCAGTGTATTCATAGGCTATAAAGGTTGTAAAATTTCCGGGGTCATTGTGTCGTTCTGCAGCTGCCACTGTATCAGCCCAAGCTCTTCTGCTTACACTGTCTAAATATTGGATATCAAGCTTTCTCTCTCTTAAAGCCGTTATTGTATTAACTAAAAATCCTCCAAAAGCTTCAGTTCTTCTTGGGATAGTTGATATATTTAAATTTTCTGGGCTATTAATATCATTAACTTGCACGCTAGATGGGGCATCATAATAAGGTGTGCCTGGAGTTGCAGCCTCAGCAACTTGACCTAAAAACGTTCCGTGATCAGTAACGCCATAAAAATCTAAAGGCCTATCTAAACTTACATCAAATCCAGCAGGATGCTTAATTGACTTTCCCTTAGCGAACTCATAAGCATCATCTGGTGTTGCTAAGGTTCCAAATATATAAGCATCAAAAGAATAGGTAGTATGCACGTGCAAATCACCAAACAACGGCACTCTTGAAGAGCTCATTTTTGGATCAATGTTTAAATATGGATCCACTGCCTGAAAGTCCCAATCTATTGGTTGCTGACTAGCAAGACCAACTCTAGCACCTGCAATATTAAGAAAGCTATCAGCCTCAATCTCTTCAATAGGTTCAGAGCAACTAGAAAAAAATATAAAAATAAAAATCAAACTTACATTTCTATACATGCCTTCTCCTTATAATGCATATCTCAAATATATTATGTTTGGGTAATGTAAATTGTACAACCCTATAAATTCATGGCTCTATGATTGTCTTCAGGTTATCATTTTATAATCTTGAAACTAATGCGCCCGTAGCTCAGCTGGATAGAGTACTTGGCTTCGAACCAAGGGGTCGGGAGTTCGAATCTCTCCGGGCGTGCCAGTAAAAATTCTAGTTCATTCTTTTAAGAGCACAGATTTTATTTCCTGAAGGATCTCTGAGATACGCTAAATACATATTAGTTCCCATTAATTTTTTAACATCTCTAATACCTGGAGGGCCTTCACATGTTTCCCCGCCATTTTCTATTCCTGCCTGATGCCATGCATTCCCTGTATCTTCGTCAGGAACTAAGAAACCTATAGTGCTACCATTACCTATTGATGATGGTTCACCGTCAATAGGCTCAGAGACAATAAACATATTGCTTTCATGAATATATAAATATCTTGTTTGGCCTGTTGGATTAACAGATAAGATTCCTGGCTTGCATCCAAGGGTGCCTAAAACCGCATCATAGAAAACTTTTGATGCCTCAATATCATTTGCCCCAACCATAATATGACTAAACATATGCCCTACTCCTGAATTAAGTTAAAAGTTGCTTTTCAGCTCCTTGATCTAGAATATCTTGAAACCCAACTAAATTGAAAACTCTTTTATACCCAGCTTTTTTTAAGTTATATCCTGCTATTGCTGATCTTATGCCTACAGCACAAAAAACATAAACTGAGGTATCAAAAGTTATATCGTTATTATTATTTAACCTAAATTCTATGACCCCCTTTGGGACATGCATTGAACCCATTACGGACCCAGATGCTTGTAACTCTTCATGCTGCCTTACATCTATCATTACTTTTGCATTAGAATCATTATTAAAATCATCTAATGTTACCCTTGGAATAATTTCATCTGCTTTAGCAAGTAATTCTTCTGTATAAGTCATAGGCTTTCTAAGATTATTATTTCTTTACAGTGTTGGCAAAGTACATTCCCATCATAACAAAAATAAAACCGCCAAAAATAATTAAAGTTATTTGTTCTTCTAGAAAAATAGCTCCCCATATAATACTAAACACTGGTAATAAATATGTCAGAGTTGCCGTTTTTACAGCACCAATTTTATCAATCAATCGTACAAAAACTAAATAGCCAATGCCGGTTGAAACAACTGCAAGCCAAAGTAAAGCTAAAAAAGAATTTATACTTGGTAGAGCATTGGGTAAATTAAAGGCAGCAATTGGCGTCATCATCAAACCACCAAAAAGCATAGACCAACCGATTAGAACTTTTTTATTTGAGTTAGAGTGATATTTTTGTAGATAAGTTGCATTAAAGGCATAACAGATAGAACCAATTAAGGCACATATGCTTGCAAGAATCGTCGTTGATCCATTGGCGGGATTAACTAATATTAATATACCGATAAATCCAAGACCTAGACCAATAACCTGCTTTGTTGAAATAGATTCATTTAACCAAAAATACGCAATGACAGTTGTAATGAATGCAGTGGTCCCATTCAATATGCCAAGCATATTAGATGTTGCGCCAAGAGAAGCAAACGCAAAAAGCGTAAATGGCAAAGCATTACTAATTATTGCAATAATAAAAATTCCAGGTAAATGAGATTTAAACAATAATCTATATTTATGCCTTAATAAAAGCGGCATGAATACCAAACCTGCTATAAGTAATCTTAAAGTGACTAATAAAATAGGCCCAAAATCTACGGCTGAGATTTTAATAAACATAAAGGCGCTCCCCCAAATTGCTGCCAAGGCAATAAGCAAGATCCAATCTTTGAATTCCATAATCAAATTTAGAGTTAAAAAGTTTGTGAATTTTAAACTAATAGAAAAATTTTAGGGGAATAATTTAAATATAAATTACTAAAAAAGAAGCCTCTCGAAAGAGGCTTCTAACTATCAGAGTTAGATAAGTCTGATAGGCGAATTCAGTGACTCACCTCTTGTCAAAAGGCGAACCCTCCGTTTCCTAATGTAATATAAATACTAATAAGATCACCTCCTGCGCAAGGGCATTAAAACAAGCATAAATAAATCCCCTTAGTAATTTATGTATGCGACTTCTAATTAAAATTATATATAGAAAACTCTAGAATAAAAGATTGAATTAATTGAAAAAACTGGAATCTTTAATGCAGTAATTCAGGTTGATAATATTCCTTGCTATCAATTAAATTAAAGCTAGGGAATTCATCGTGGAGGGACTCTTCTTTATTATTAATATCTAGATATTTAAGAGCTTTTTGTATATCTGCACCAAAATATTTAAATGCAATTGTCTTCAATCCAGCTCCTTTATCTACAAATGCTTCATACTCATTAAAGATTGGATCTAAAGGGTTTAAATGTATTAGATTATTCATAATTTTTACCTATACTGTATATATATACAGTATTTAATAACATTATTAATAATAAGTCAACTATTGGATTTAGGTTATATATAAATCAAAATACTAATTAATGATAAGCAAAGTAAATATCATCAAAAGAATTGAATTACTAGAGTCGTTTAATGAGATTAAAAAATTAAAATTTAAATATTGGAATGCCTGTGATTCAAAAAAACCAAATGAAATCCTTGAGTGTTTCTGCTCCAATAAAGTTCATATAGATTTTGAAGATTTTGGTATCTTCTCTTGCGCCCAAGACATGGTGAATAAATTCAAGTTAAATTCATGTCATCAACATCTACTTGAGCAGCATTCAGGCAAGAATCCAGTTATTAATTTACTATCAAACAATGAAGCGAATGGATTTTGGTCTCTCTCATACAGTTTGATTGATACAAAGAAAAAACTTTGCTTAAACATAAATGGCACATACGAAGATATGTATACAAGACAAAAAGGAGGCAATTGGTTGATAAAGAAGACAGTTTTTATAAAAACGTCCAGCATGTACAGGTCTCTATCTTCTGGGTATTCTTCAAAACCTAGGATTGAAAGAAGTCTAGAATTGAAAAAGAGTTTTTAAACTTTTAAACGCTTTAAATTCCAATGCATTTCCACTAGGATCTTTAAGAAACATCGTCCTCTGCTCTCCGGGTTGACCAGCAAAACGTGTTTTAGGCTCAATAATAAAAGTCTGATTTTTGTCCATTAATTTTTTAGCAAGAGCGTCAAACTGATCAAAGCTAAGGATGACCCCAAAATGAGGAACAGGCACTGCATCTCCATCAACTGGATTTGTATTTTCTTTCTGAGCATCTTCTACATAATGACATACTAGTTGATGTCCAAATAAATTAAAGTCAATCCAAGAATCGCTTTCTCTACCTCTTTGACACTCAAGTATATTTTGATAAAAATCTGATGCTTTACTTAAATTATTAACTGGGATGGCTAAGTGAAATGGATTCTTCATGCCTAATTAGGTTGGTTAAATGCTAAAATTAATATACTACATTAGGCAAAGGATTATTATGAAAAAAATATTTAAATATGCTGGGTATCTTGTTCTAAGCGGCTTAGCCCTTGTATCACTATATTTAGCAAATTTGTTTTTCATGAAGCCATATTCAATTGATCACTATTTAGCTAAAGAGTTAACCTTAAGTCTATTGGATTCACCTGAATTTATGACATACATAGGAATTTTTGATCCCTTCAACGCAATTTTAAAACACAATCAGAGACTGAGCATTGATACTCTAGATGATGGCGAAGATGACTACAAAGAAACCTTAGAGCATCTTCAAATGCTTAAAAAATATAACCCCAATGGCTTAACAGACATCCAAAAGGTTACACAAAAAATAGCTATTTTTGATACTGAAAATGGTATTGATAGATTTGAAAACTTTAGATTTCATTCTTATCCATTCAACCAAATTAGTGGCAATCACCTAAATGGTGTTGAGTTTATGACAGACACTCATCCGATTAGAGATTACAGAGAAGCTACAGATTATATAAAAAGGGTTAAGCTTTTTGATGATTCTATGAATTCTGATTTGATTTGGCTGGAAGAACAAAAAAAATTGGGAATCTTTGCCCCTCAATTTGTATTTGATCATGTAATAAGACAGCTCAAAGAATTAATTGCGTATAAAGATGATGAGAATCCATTGATGCAAGTATTTATAAGAAAGGTGAATGAGTTAGACATTACAACTGATAAAAAAGAAGCTCTGTTTAATGAATTAAGTAATGTAATTCAATCTGATGTAAAGCCCGGCTACCAGTCAATTCTTCAATACATGGAGGTTAATTATAACAACGCAAATAAAAATCATGGTGTTTGGTCATTACCTAATGGTGATGCATTTTATGCATCTCGATTAAGGTCTTACACGACAACAGATTACACGGCTGAGGAGATTCATCAGATTGGATTATCAGAGGTTGAAAGAATTGGTAATCGAATGAAAGAAATCTTCATTTTATTAGGCTATGAAGTCAAGAAACCTGTTGGTGAAATGATGAATGACCTAAATGAGAATCCAGATTTCCTTTATGCAGATACTCCAGACAGAAAAGAAATTGTTATTGCTGACTACAATCAAATGGTTAAAGAGGCAGAAGAAGATGTTAGACCGTACTTTGAAAGATTTCCTATCAGCCCTGTAGAAGTCAGAGCTGTTCCTGAATATTCAGAAAAAACTGCTGCTGGAGGCTATTACCAAGCACCAAGCTTAGACGGATCGCGTCCTGGTGTATTTTATGCAAATTTATATGATATCAAGCAAACACCAACATTCGGCATGAGAACTCTCACATTTCATGAGGCTGTTCCAGGTCATCATTTTCAAATAGCACTTAATCAAGAAAATGAAGGCCTAACACTTTATAGAAAAATGGGTTACAGGACCTCTGCATTTACTGAGGGCTGGGCATTGTACTCAGAACAATTAGCTGTAGAGGTTGGAATGACAAAGAACCTTTATGATGAGCTAGGAGTATTACAAAGTGAAATGTTTAGAGCCAATAGATTGGTTGTAGATACAGGCATGCACTATAAAAGATGGACCAGAGAAGAAGCTATGGATTATATGAAAAAAACTACTGGTATGTCAGATACAGAGGTAAGGGTTGAAATTGAGCGTTATATTGTATGGCCTGGTCAAGCAACAAGCTACAAAATGGGCATGTTAAAGATCCTAGAATTAAGACAAAAAGCACAAGATGCTTTAGGCAAGAAATTTGATATAAGAAAATTTCATACAATAGTGCTTGATCAAGGAATTGTTCCTTTATTTATATTAGAAGATATTATTGATGAGTGGATTGAATCTAATTAAGGTTTATCTAAAACTGGTTTAAGAAAAATCGCTAAAAATATAAATACAAGAAGAACTCCCAGCATATCTCCAACAAAAAATCTAAGTACCTGAATTATGTCTGCATCTATAGGCTCAAAATTTGCATGTATTTGTGACAAGTACACATTTACCATTAATGCGTTAAAAAAAGCAGATATCATAGTTATTAATCCTATGTGCTTATAATTACTTTTATTTAATGGGCTTTCAATAGTTCCTCCAAGCGGGAAACCAAAAAGTCTGAGTACATATAAAGCAGCTGAAACAGATAAAACGCTTATAGCCGATGGTATCCATATAGCAAAATTATATGCATCTTGTGCTAAATAAAGTGGCCCCCATAGCTCTGCTAAATATAGGCCAGGAATAGATCTCCAACCAAAATATACGACCATTAGCACCCTAGCAGCATGGGGTAGATATAAAAGACTGCCCACCCAATTAGGAACTATTCCAGATTGAACGGTAAAAAAAGACCAAATTATCCATAGAACTGATGAAAAGATAAAAGCAGTTAATGAACTTAAAATAAAATGTTTCATTAAATGATCTTTACTTTACGAGGAGATTCAAGAAAAGTTATTTAAAGTAACCAACGATTCACGACCATCATCTTGTGATTGATGCATACCAATAATTCCTTCTGTAGATAATTTCTTAAGAGTTTTATAAACAGTAGATCGAGACATTCCTGAATTTTTAACAATATCTGAAATGCTTGAGCTTTCATTATTGCTGTTAGATTGGATAATAATAGTGTGGAAGACCTTAATCTCGTTAGGTGTAAAGTGCCTTATATTTAAATCCTTTTGAAAACCATCGAGCATAATCAGGGCATCACTAATATTTTTATAAAATTCATTCATATTATTGTGGTAACTTTAAAACCTTTTACATGTTACCAAAAATCATAACTAAGATGAAAGTTTTAAAAGAGAAAAAATCTTAATTATTGGCGGAGAGACGGGGATTCGAACCCCGGAACCAGTTGCCCGGTTACTACCTTTCCAAGGTAGCGCAATCGACCACTCTGCCATCTCTCCTGCTGATAAGAATGGGAATTGTACTTTAAGTTGATTCTAAGAGCACAAAATTTTTGTACAGAAACATAAAATTAATTACTGACCAAAATCTCTAAAATTTTTAAACAAAAGCTTTTTTGATGTTGATCTTATTGGATTAATATCTATGCCGCCTCTTCTTAGAAATTTTCCATAAACAGTTAAATCTTCCATTGCAAAATCATCAAGTAACGCTATAAAGATTGATTCAGTGCATGATTCATGAAAATCGTCCTTGTCTCTATATGATTTCAAAAATTTTACTAGTTTTTTTGAATCAATGGGGGTAGACGTGGAATGAATATAAATATTAGCCCAATCAGGTTGGGAGGTCACAGGGCATATAGACCTAAAGCCTTTAAAGTGAATAAGTTTATTTTTTGGGACTTTATGTTTAAATTTAGAAATAGCAGTTGATCTGGGAACTGTATCAAATTTAGTTAATTTTCTTACAGATACAGGTGAATTTATTAATTTACTCAAATCTTTTGCTATTAAATCATATGCTCTTGAGGGATTATTAAATTTTTTATTGTAAAAAGATGCCAAATAAAGTTTTAAAGATTTAGATTCAACTGTAAGCGCTGAGTGCATAGAGATTTTAATTTCTAAAGTTTCTATTACTGGAAAATTATTGGAATTTATATATGAAAACTCATAGGCATTCCAATAATCCAAGCCAAAAAACTTACCTAAGTGCTGGTTATTCCGTGGAATAGAATCTAAGAAATCAGGAGAGTAAGAAGAAAGCTTTGGTGTAGATTGTTGACCTAAATATTTAACTTTCACTGACGGGTTCCAACCCCTCTATGAAGGAGAAATAAGCATGTAGAAGCCAGGGTAACTATAAAAAAAATGATCATAGCTAATGCGAATGGAATAGATACATCACTCACCCCCAACATTCCTTCCCTAAAAGTATTAACAACGTAAAGCATTGGATTGGCCATAGAGATATTTCTCCAAATATCAGGAAGGATATTGATAGAATAAAATACACCACCTAAATAAATTAAAGGAGTCAGAACAAAAGTTGGAATGATGGAGATATCATCAAAGCTATCAGCAAAAATTGCATTTATAAAACCCATTAAGGAGAACAATATAGCTGTTAAAAATAACACGGTGATCGTTAGCAATGGATTGACAATAGTGAAAGATGGGTAAAAGAAGAGACTTACACAAAAAACTATACATCCTATTAAAACACCACGAGAAACTCCACCCATAACAAAACCAACCAATATGGCCCAATTTGGCATTGGTGATACAAGAAGCTCTTCAATAGATTTTTGAAATTTAACTGAATAAAAAGAAGAAACAACATTTGCATATGAATTAGTGATCACAGACATCATAATTAACCCAGGTATCATGAACTGAATATAATCAAGGCCATCCATGGTTCCAATTCTTGGACCAATCAAGGATCCAAAAATTACAAAATATAAGGACATAGTTACTGCTGGCGGTACTAATGTTTGAACCCAAATTCTTAAATAACGCTTGATTTCTTTTCTAATAAGGGTGATTAAAGAAACTAGGATTTCACTTCTTCTATTCATAATTAATTCTTATTAACCATTTCAATAAACATTTCTTCTAACCTGTTTGATTTATTTCGCATTGACAAAACATTAATACCTTGAGCTGTTAATTGATCAAAAAGAAAGTTAATAGATTGCTCTTTTTTAATTACAACATTCAGGGTTGTTGAATCTTCAAGAGTCACTGGAAAATTAGGGATAGAGGGTGGCTCATCTAGAGGATTATCGATATCCAAAACAAATCCCTGAACATCAAGTCGACTTAAAAGATCCTTCATTGAGGTATTTTCTATTAATTCACCATGATCAATAATGGCAATGTTTTTACATAATTGTTCTGCTTCTTCAAGATAATGAGTGGTTAAAATAATAGTAGTGCCTTGAGCATTAATCTCTTTTAAAAACTCCCACATCTCTCTTCTAAGCTCAATATCTACTCCCGCTGTTGGCTCATCAAGTATTAAAAGTTTTGGTTCATGGATTAAAGCCTTGGCAATCATTAGCCTTCTTTTAAATCCACCTGATAATGACCGTGCTTGCTCATTACGCTTTTCCCAAAGACCAAGACGCTTAAGAGTCATTTCAGTTTTTAGCTTTGAATCTTTTAACGGTATACCGTAAAAACCTGCTTGAGTTGTAACAATATCAATAACCTTTTCAAAGTTATTAAAATTTATCTCTTGTGAAACAACTCCTAGCAAACGCTTTGCTTTAGGAAAATCTTTATCAGTATCAATATCAAAGATCTTAACTTTGCCATCACTCTTAGTTACTAATGAAGCAATAATTCCGATTGTCGAAGATTTTCCAGCTCCATTTGGTCCAAGCAAGGCAAAAAAGTCACCCACTTTTACAGAAAGATTAATGCCCTTTAAGGCAACAACATCTGAGTCATATGTTTTTTTTAGATTGGTAATCTCAAGCGCAAATTCACTCATACACCCTCTTCTTCAAAACCATCAACAAAGACAGCCAACAATAAGCCTATGAGGAGACCGATCCAAGCACTATAAAAAGTAATAAAGAATGCTATAAGTAGAGCTGTTGCCATTTCTGAATTCTTTTTTGGTATTCCCATAGCAACATAAGCACATGCAAAACCAGTAAGAATTAATGTCAGAGTAAGAGCCATCACCATTAAGGGCTGCATGAGGGTAACAAATGGAAGGGTAAAATATAGAAATGGGATGCCCATCAAGTAATAAGATCCTATACCATCAAAAATCGATGGCATATGTTTATGCCCCTTCTTCCATTGCTCAGCAACAACAACATGGACGCCTGTCCACAAGGCACCTTGAGTAGGGAAAAATGGATTAATCAATGAAGCCAATAGGTTTCTGATTCCAACAGAAAGATGTGATCTATTAAGATCAATTGGTAACTGCTCATCATCTCGATGTTTTTGCGCATCCTTTAGAACTTCTGTTGCAGTCACCAAATCTCCAAAAAGTAGCATGTAACCGATAATCACAAGAGGTAAAGCATCAATGTACATCTGCAAGCTAGGCAATCCAATATAAAGAGGAGATGTCTTTTCAACTAAACTCATGATTGCAGGAATTTTAAATCCCCACTCAATATTGAAAGTCAATTCACCCAAGAAAAAAGCTATAAAACCAGCAATCAAAAATCCCGGCAATAATCCAAGGGAGCCAATGACCTCAAAAAACTTATTACTGGCAGCAATTTTTTTAAAAGGGTTAGAAAAAGTTGTAATAACGCATAAAATTATTGCCACCGTCATTGAAACAGGCTGCTTAAGATAAGCATCGAAATCTTCATAAAAAACCTGATAAAAAGCAGCTAAAGCAGCTCCCAAAATAATTCCAGCTTTTAAACCATTAGGAATCTTTTCAACTAACAATTTACCCCATCCGGTTAAACCCAAAATAAGAATTAAAGCTGTAAATTCAAAACACATTGCAGCCATAAACTGAAAGGCTTCAGGGTTGTATCGACATACCCCATCAACACAAACATCTGAACCCTCTGTGGGGACTCCATAATAGCCCGCAGTTGCAAGGGCACCCATCACAATAGGGACTGCAGGTGTAACCCAACCAGGTGCCATTGGCTCACCAAAAATTAATGGTCCAGCTGAGATGAAAGTTCCTGCAACCATACTTAAAGCAACCGCTTCTTCAAAGCTTAAACCAAGCTTCATAGCTAAAGGAGCTGCAGCAAAAGCTGTGGCACCAGAAATGACAAGGCCCTGAAGAAATTCTGGAGCTCTAAATTTAATATGAATGAAAGGGATTCTTAGGGTGAATGGACCCCATTTAATCCCGTTGCTTTGTGAAGTAATAATTGTATTCATTTTGATAGTACTGACATTCCCTCTTCTAGTCCTTTTAAAGTTAATGGAAACATTCTGTTGTCCATCAGCTCTCTAATAATACATAAAGAAGAGGTATAGTCCCAATGATCATCAGGAACAGGGTTCAACCAGGCCACTCTATCAAAATGTTCGCATAATCGTTTAATGGTTGCTCCGCCAGGCTCTTCATTCCAATGCTCGATGCTTCCTCCAGCGTTAGTAATTTCATATGGAGCCATAGTGGCATCGCCCACAAAGATAACTTTATAGTCTGCGCTGTATTTGTTGATGATGTCTTGTACTAAAAACCTTTCTTGGGTTCTCCTTCTATTATCTTCCCATACGGACTCGTATACACAATTATGAAAATAGAAATATTTTAAATGTTTAAATTCAGTCTTAAGAGCTGAAAAAAGCTCTTCACACAATTTAATATAAGGATCCATTGACCCCCCAACATCAAAAAAGATTAAAACCTTCACGTGATTTGTTCTTTCAGGAATCATGTTGATATCTAGAATTCCTGCATTTCTAGCAGTAGATTTGATTGTGCCATCCATGTCTAGTTCATAATCTGTGCTTTGACGCGCAAACTTTCTCAATCTTCTTAGAGCAACTTTAATATTTCTGGTTCCTATCTCAACTGAATCATCTAAATTTTGAAACTGTCTTTGCTCCCAAACTTTGACAGCTTTTTTTTGACCGCCTTCACCGCCTACTCTTACACCCTCGGGGTTTTGGCCATTATTGCCAAATGGAGAAGTGCCATTAGTGCCAATCCACTTATTTCCACCCTCGTGTCTCTCTTTTTGCTCTTCAAGTCTTTTTTTAAATTCTTCTAGAAGTTTTTCTAAGCCACCCAAGGATTGAATTTTTTTTAATTCTTCAGGATCTAATTCTTTTTCGAATGCTTTGCGTAACCAATCTTCAGGGATTAGCGCTTCAAATATATCCTCTAAAGTTTCTATACCTTTAAAATAAATCTCAAAGGCTCTATCAAACTTGTCATAATTTTTTTCATCCTTTACAAGGGTCGTTCTTGAAAGGAAATAAAAATCTTCCATATCAGCAAAAGCAAGATTCTTTTCAAGTGCGCCCAATAAATCAAGTAATTCTCTTAATGTACAGGGAACTCCTGAAGATCGAACTGTATGAAAGAGATTGATTAACATTTATTTGGCTTGATCTCTCCTAGACATGAATGCAAGCCTTTCAAGAAGTTGAACATCCTGTTCATTTTTAAGCAATGCACCATATAAAGGTGGTATTGCCTTTGATGTATCAGCGTTCTTTAAGATTTCATCTGGTAGCTCATCAGACATGAGTAGTTTTAGCCAGTCAATTAATTCAGAGGTTGAAGGTTTTTTCTTCATACCTGGAATTTTTCTAACATCAAAAAATAAATCTAAAGCCTCTTTTACTAGAGCCTTCTTAATCTTAGGATAATGTACTTTAACAATTCCCTCCATAGTCGGGCGATCTGGAAATTGAATATAATGAAAAAAACACCTTCTTAAAAAAGCATCTGGTAATTCTTTTTCATTATTAGAAGTAATAATAATTAAAGGTCTTTTTTTAGCTTTAATGGTCTCTCCAGTTTCATAGCAGTAAAACTCCATACGATCGAGCTCTTGCAATAAATCATTTGGAAATTCAATATCTGCTTTATCTACTTCATCAATAAGTAATACCACTTGCTTATCTGATTCAAAAGCTTCCCATAACTTGCCTTTTTTTATGTAATTTTTAATATCTTTCACTCTCTCATCACCTAGCTGAGAATCTCTAAGCCTGGTGACAGCATCGTATTCATATAGTCCCTGAGAAGCTTTCGTGGTTGACTTTATATGCCATTCAATTAAGTCCATTCCAAGTGACTCAGCCACCTCAATTGCCAGCAATGTTTTTCCAGTTCCTGGCTCTCCTTTAATAATTAAAGGTCTCTCCAATGCTATAGTTGCGTTAACAGCCATGCTGAGGTCTTCAGTAGACACATAATTTTTTGTACCAGTAAATTTCATTTGATTTCCTTATTTAATTATGAAGAAATTTTTTCTTCTGATTTTAAGATTTTTGTGAGCTGTCTGCTAGTGGCAACTAAGTTTCCATCCATATCCCATATGTAACAATCTTGCTCAAAATATCCATTAGTTATATCTTTTGCAAGACCGTCAATAAATAATCGATTTGTTTGGGGAAGTTGGCGAATATTGCAAGTTAGTGCAAGTGTAGGCACCCAGCCTAATGGGCCATATTTATTTTGAACAACTGGGGGCAAAATATCTGCTAGATATGAGAGAACGAATGTGTCAGCAACCCCTCCTTGCAATTCTAAATAAGCAGAACATCTAGCTTCGGCAGTATCACTAGAAATATCTCTATCCCACCATGCATGATCTGGATGAACAGACATATCTAATTGTTGAATAAACGAGGGGGTTGAGCCTTTTTTAAAATTTTCATAATTCATAACTTTAAAATCTTCTTTTGGAACTGAATGCATTATTTCAGGCAATGGTGTTAAAAGTCCAGAATGGCCTTTCATGTATTCAAAATCAGAACATAATGCAGAGTACAAGCATGTTAATTTTTTATTCTGAACCAATTTAACTTGACCCATTGAAGATCCTCTTGAGGTTCTAAACACTTCAACATGTAACTCAGCTTGCTCAGGTTCAGTTCTATCTAAATAATATATATTTGAATTAATTGCACTCGGATGAGGGAGAACCGATGTCATGGCTTTATTCATTAATGCCAAGAGATATCCTCCATGAGGAGTATTGCCAACAAAATATTTTGGATCAGGCGTGAAGGAAAAAACACTGTCTGAAACTTTTGTTAGATCTAAAGCTGCTTGAAATTGTTCAAATTGGTTCATATTGATAGATAATTACATCATTATTGTAATTGATAGAAAATAAAAATGGCCGGATTTATAGACATTGCATGTAATTTTACTCATAAATCTTTTAAAGATAATTTAAAGGAAGTTATAGATAATGCAGAATTTGAGGGTGTTAAAAAATTTGTTTTACTTTGCGCAAGTTTAGCTGATCTAGAACCTATAAAAATGATACAAAATCAATCGCCTGAAAAATATTTTGTCTCTGCAGGTATTCATCCACACCATGCAACGGAAATCCTTGAAGTTAGTTATGATGATCTCCTTGCTAAACTTTATTCTATCAACCCAAATGCTATTGGAGAGACTGGATTGGATTACTTTAGAAACATCTCTCCACCTGATACTCAAAGAAAATCCTTCAAAATGCACATAGAAATTGCAAAGGAACTCAACCTGCCTCTCTATCTTCATCAAAGGGACTCACATAAAGATTTTATACATATCATTAAAGAAAAAATAAATAACTTTCCTAAGTTCGTAGTGCACTGCTTTACCGGCACTCAACAAGAATTAGATGATTATTTAGATTTAGGCGCTTATATAGGTCTGACTGGATGGATCTGTGATGCAAAGAGAAACATTGAACTACGTAAATCGATCAAAAATATTCCTATTGATAGAATTATGATAGAAACTGACTGCCCATATCTTATTCCTAAAAACCTCCCCAATAAACCAAAAAAAAATATCAATGAGCCTAAATACCTTCCTCATATTGCTAATGAGATAGCTGGGCTTATGGGTATTGAAATGGAAGAATTAAAATTGGCAACACACAATAATGCCATTAAATTTTTTAGCTAAAGCAAGACCTATCTAGATTATATTTAGTGCAGATCTCTTCATTATTTGCTCCCGCTTTAACAGAAGAATGTTTGATCTGCGGGTTTGTATCTGAGAATCTAGGTGCGGGAGCTGGTTGAATGACTCCATCTACTTCGATAAATGAATTTCTAGCTTTCATGTGATGATGCTCCGGCGCCTCAGACAAGCTTAGTACTGGTGCAACGCATGCATCAGATCCATCAAAAATATCTGCCCATTCATCACGAGTCTTTTCCTTTATCTTGTCTCCGATGATAGCTTTTAGCTCTGGCCATAATTCTTTATTATGCTGATCTTGAAATTTTGGATCTGAGATTTCTAGTTTTTCTAAAAGAGCTGAATAAAATTGTGGTTCAATTGAGCCAACTGCAAGAAATTTTTGATCAGCACATTCATAGGTATCATAAAAATGTGCAGCTCCGTCAAGCAAATTAGACTCTCGCTCCTCTAACCAAAAACCAGAAGCTTTAAATGCATAAAACATTGACATTAGAACTGAAGCCCCGTCTACCATTGCAGCGTCAACAACTTGTCCTTTTCCACCTTGTTTAATATTAAGCAAAGCAGAAACAATTCCCAAGGCTAGAAACATGCCGCCGCCGCCAAAGTCTCCAACCAAATTCAAGGGAGGTGGTGGAGTTTGCCCCTTTCTTCCCATTGACTCAAGAGCACCAGTCAATGCAATGTAATTTATATCATGGCCAGCAGTTTTAGCTAATGGGCCATCTTGCCCCCACCCTGTCATCCTGCCATAAACTAGATTTGGATTTATCTTTAAACATTCATCAGGACCCAACCCTAAACGCTCCATAACACCTGGCCTAAAACCTTCAATCAATCCATCTACGCTTTGTAGAAGCTTTTTAATCTCATCAATAGTTTCTGTATTTTTTAAATCTGCAGTCAATGATGATTTAGACCTATGCTGAAAATCAATTGTGTTGCCATGACCATGTTGAGAAGATCTATCAATTCTTATAACTTCTGCTCCTAAATCAGCCAGGATCATTCCACAGAATGGTCCGGGACCTATGCCAGCAAATTCTACAAGAGTGATTCCATTTAAAGGTCCGGCCATTTATAACTCCTGTGTTGAAAAAGCATTAAAAAATTTCAATAGAAATGGTAACAAAGTTAATGATGCAAAAAAAGAAACGATCAAGGCAAAAGCTGTAAATAGGCCAAAGAGAACGGTCGGCGTGAAATTTGAAAGAGCAAAAATAGAAAATCCCGCAGCTATGGTTGTTGCTGTATAAAAAACTGCTCTTCCTACTGAGTCATGGGAGTTTAAGACTCTTTGATCGTTGGTTATATCTTTGTTTTCAACCTCAGTTTTATACCTGTAAAGATAATGAATTGTATTATCTACTGCCATGCCAACACTTATTGCAGCTACAGTAATTGTCATGATATCTAATGGAATGCTTAAAATTCCTAATAAGCCCAACACAGAACCTGCTGTTATTAAATTTGGAGTTAGTGCAATTAATGTTATTTTTATTGATCTAAAGATCATCAACAACATTAAACCAATCGCAGCGAAAACCAATCCCAAAGATTTAATTTGTGATGAAAATAAAGATTGGAGCATATTGTTATATAAAACAGCTAAGCCGGTTACCTGAAATTGATCTTTTTCTAAATTAAATTTATTAACTAGATCATAGTTAATTTTTTTAAGTAACTCATTTCTATTTAACGTTTCGGCAGATTCAAGAACTCTAGCAGAAATCCTTACTTTTGAATCATCTTGATTTATATAAGAATAGAGTAAGGTTTCTTTAATGTCTTCTGGTAATACTGATCGCAATAAGGCTAACTCTAGATCATTTAAGTCATTATCATCGTTAATCATTCTAGCTAATTTTATTCCGCTAGCCACGCTCAAAACCTTTCCCATTTCAGGAATATCATTCAGGTAGTCATGAATCTCTTCGAGCTTACCTAGAGATGATGAGTTCCACCAATAACCAGATGCATCGCTTGATTCATCTTCGAATAAGTCATCCTCAAAAAAGTCGTCTCCATCAAATTCTGATTCATCAAAAATTTCTTCAGGCGGTTGGTCAATCATAATATCTAATGTTGCGGTGCCACCTAATTCTTGATCCAGCAACAACATACCCTGATATATTTCGGTTTCAGGAGAAAAATAATCTATGAATCTGTTTTCAACCTCAAGTTTTGAAATTCCATAAATCATAGAGACGGTAACAATAAGAAAAAAGACAATGGTCTGCTTTCCCTTATTTATGGTAAACGTACCTAATCTTATAGGTATTTTATTTATGAATTCTTGTGAATGTGTGGTTGTTGATTTAATTGCAAGTTTCATGGCACTTGGTAAAAAGGTAAATGTAAAAATAAACGCAAAAAACATTCCAACTGACATCATCTTGCCAAATTCAATAACAGGTTTTATGTCACCCATAATCAATGAAAGAAAAGCTATCGCAGTAGTTAATGCTGCTAATAAACAAGGCATAAGCATCTGATTTAACGTCTTATAAATAGCTTCATCGACAGAATCTGTATCACGTGAGATCTCAGTAAACCTAACTAGTATATGAACAGTTAATGAAATAGTTAGAATCAATAAAAGAGCAATAAAATTAGAGGAAATAACACTTATTTTCCAATTCATTAACCCAAGTACACTGGCTGTAAAAGCTGTTGTAACAAATGCATTGCCTAATGGGAGAATTACAAACCAAATATTTTGAAAAAATATAAACAGCATTAAACAGAAAACTATCGCAACACCTCCACCAAAAACTGCTAAATCTGATTTAATAAAACTCATCATGTCAGTGGCTATCATGGATGCACCTCCTAAAAATAAAGTTCCTTTATCACTATTTGCTTTTAAAAGCTGTCTAACTTTAGCGATTAGATCTGCTCGTTGAATTGCTTCTTCATCATTGATCTGAGAAATCTGTTGATTAATTTCACGAAGATCTGAATTCTGTGCGGATGAAAGGCCATTTAAATTTAGCAAGTCGTATCTTTTATTAATTAAATCTCTATACAAAGGGTTTTCGCGCAAAGTGATCTGTATTGCAGTTGTATTGCCAGAGCGGCTAACAATAAGTTCTGAGTAAACTGGGTTATTTAAGATTTCTTCTTTGGCAGAATTAAGATCGATATCCTCAGTTTCTAGAGTTTTTAGATTATCCATCAAATCAGCAAGCGGGACTTTTGGCTGAAAAAAGATTGGAGCATCCAGAATGGTTAAAACAGAATCAACGGTGGGAAGTTTTTCAAGCGCAGTACCAAGATTTTTTATAGTTTCTAAAGATTCAAATGAAAATAAATCAGATTCTGGAGTAAAGGTAATAATTAAGAAATCTGAGTTGCCAAATATTTCACCTGTTTCTCTATAAATTTTGAAGGCTTCATCCCCTTCTATAACCAAAGCATCAGAAGATGCATCAAGCTTGAAGTTCTTAAGACCGATTGCAGCTGAGAAGAAAATAGCAACTATAAAAACCATTACAACCAGTGGTTTTTTTAAGATAAATTGGAAAATTTTCTTCATACTAAAATTATTTTTTAGAACAATCTGGTGATTCTAATATCACTGGATTATTTTTAAATTCATCGATTGTAAATGCTTGGATTGATAAAGCATGAATTTTATTCATTACATTATTGAGTGCGGAGTATACAGCTTGATGCCTCTGAACATTTGACATGTCATTAAAATTGTTTGAAATAATAACTAGTTTAAAGTGAGATTCAGAATCAGGAGGAACATTATGCATAGAACTCTCATTCTCTAAGAATAAATGCTCGACAGCAAATTCTCTATTTAGGCATTCAATAATAGTCTCATAGATAATCATATTAGACACCCTCCATATTCAGCAAGTATTTTTTGTTATGAATACCTAATGCAAATTGCCCAACAGATTGATCTTGCTTGATCACTCTATGACATGGAACAAACAGAGGGATTGGGTTCAACTTGCATGCGGTACCTACTGCTCTTGAAGCATTTGGCGAACCAATTTTTTTTGCAATCGCTAAATATGACGTTGTTCTTCCTCGTGGTATAGAGCATAAAGCATCCCAAACTAATAATTGAAAATCTGTACCCTGAAGATCAATTGGCGGCAGAGATTTCAGACCCTTTAAAGAAAAAAAACCATTTATACTTTTTTGTAATTTTAGATCACTTGGATGCCTAGATCGATTCCGACCGAGAAAGGATAATTTTCTAAGCCCTTTGTTGCTATAAAAAGCATCGAAGAAGCCAATGGGCGATGAAACGCTTTTAATAAACATTGGTATATTTTAGCATTTGAGTTCGATAAAAAATCTTATATTAAAAAAAAGAGAGGCTAGCCTCTCTTTTTTTTGAAGTACTCTTTTTTTAATTACTTGTATCGTAAATCCATTCCATAGCATAAAGATTATTTGGCGAGCATGATTCAATATTTTCTCTCCATCTCTCCCCAAAACCATTGTCCCTTCTATAGTCTCGAATTGCTGGATAAGTTTTTGTTGCTTCCGCTCTTTTGTCTCGATGATAATAATGAGTCATTGTCATCATATCAAAAGGATTGCCATCTGCGAATCCACGGTATGGTCTCAGATAATGAACCCCAAAACCATCCCTGCCAAGTTTAATATTTGCTTCTTCATTATCAACAGCAAGCTTCAGAATTTTTTCCCAAGACGCATTCTCAGTGAATTTGCATGATCTAAAATCAACCATCTGAATTTTATCTCGCTCATCAAGAGGGATTCTCATATGCAACGCGGCTGTATTAAAAAAAGCAACATTGCGGTCACATATACCAGGATTCTGAGAACCCTTCGCATCGTAATCATTTAAAAATGCCCCATACTCTTTGTACATCTCCTCTCCATTAGGCCAAGTGCCCCATAAAACATAATCATGATCACTGGTAAGCCCTGCAATGACAGGGGTAAAAATTGTTTTAGAGTATTGAAGGCCGTTAGCTCTTAAAAATTTTTCATATTTCTTTGCGTGCTTAATTACATCGTCATAACCTTTTCCAGGTTTATACTTACAAAACGTTGCTTCGGTTCTAACAACATATTGCTCAGATGTAGCAAAAGATGATGAAGCAAAAATTAGCAAAGGTATTAAAATTAAATATCTCATATATATCCTCCATATTTATATCTAACAGACTAACACATTGGAGGGAGTTAATTTAATAATTGTAAATTGGTGCGGCATCCGAGATTCGAACTCGGACCATCTGCTTGGAAGGCAGATATACTAGCCATTATACTAATGCCGCTTCATAAAGAGATCGTATATTACACCATCTTTATATTAATCTTAAGAGAATTAAATGCTCATTTAGATTTTCATAAACATTTTTATTGAATTAGTTTAAGATTAATCATGATATTTGATCTTCATCATCTAAAAAAAGCTAATATCAATTACCTTTCTCATGGAGTAAGAGTGATTAAGGTTTCAATTGTTCTAATTGCGCTTGGGGTTATAGGAATTATTCATGGCCTTTTCCCTTTTGCTTTTGTTGAGACTGTTAGCAATGGAGTTAAAAAGATTGCTGACGAGATGTCGCACTTTTAAATTATAAAACTTTGTATTGATAATAGGTTGAAGATGACTGACAAGTAGATTGTTCAAGTAATAATTCTTGGATCTCTTTGCTAATCTCTAATGTTTGCCAAGATTCAACAAAATCTTTTCGAGACTCGAGAGATGAAAATATATTTGTCCATTGAAAACTATTACTAGATCCCTCTTCGTCAGAATAAAGTATTTCTACAGGTGAATTATTTTTTGTCAATGCATTGATAAATTGTTCAAGCACCAGTTTAGTTGTTGCGTAATTAAATCCATCTGTATATTTGCACTGCAATACTTCTGAAATTACAGGAGAATTATCAATGACTTTATTGGTTAGCCTAAAAGAACTATTTAAAACTTTAGAACTTTCGCAAGTAGCTATATCATCAAAACTTAATGCTGTAAGGGTAAGGTTAAATCTATCCAAGGCATCAACTTCATTATGTTTCAACAAAATGTCAAAGGATTGAGTTTCTGTTTTATCTTCTGTGACTGGAAATAAGAAATATAATTCCTCGGCATCTCGTCCCATCTTTAAAAAACTATCAACAAATTTTGGAATAAATCTTTCTACGGAATTAAGGGTTTTATCTGCAACTAACTTGCAATTAAACGATGATTCTTTGAATGAATATTCTGGTTTAATAAAATTACTTAATTCTAAATTAGAGTTTTTAGAATCTCCCCCGCAGCTTGCAAGAAGAACAATGGAAAAAAGTTTAATATAGCGTTTCAATTTAGATTTAAAATATTTAAATAATGAGATAATAATATTATGAAAAATTATATATGCATACCAGTTATATCTTTGTTCCTTTTGTTAATTATCCCCACAAAGGTTTATGCATATAAATATGGGCTAGGCTCATGCCTTGATCAAGATCGGGAACAGAGTATTTGGTCATCTATTGAAAAAGAGGATCTGGATGGATTTATATTTCTAGGAGATAACGTCTATGGAGATATGCCAAGTGGAAAACTATCAAAAATGGGGAAAGCTTATAAAATTCAAAAAACTAGATTGCCTAAATGGCTGATGAATGAGAAAGAGATATTAGCAATATGGGACGATCATGATTTTGGTTTAAATGATGGAGGTGGAGATTATTCTTTAAAAAAAGAAGCTGAAAAAATGTTTTTGAATTTCTGGAATATCCCTAATTCAGATCCAAGAAGAGTTAGAGACGGTATTTATTTCAAAAAATCCAAACATATCGGAGGGGTTGAGATGGAGATAATTGGCTTAGATACGAGATACTTTAGATCAAAGCTAAAGGGTAAAAAAAATGCTTATAAACAAAACAAGGATTATGAAGCAACTATTCTTGGTCAAGATCAATGGATTTGGTTGGAATCATCAATATCTAACTCTACTGCGGATATCATTGTTATTCTTTCTTCCATTCAAATTTTAGCTACCAATCACCCATATGAAAAATGGAATAATTTTCCTTTAGAGCGAAACAGATTGCTGAAATTAATGGCTAACGCTGCAAAAAAAAGGATAGTTATTGCAATCACTGGTGACAGACATAAATCAGGAATTTATCAAAATAAAGATTTTGTTGAAATTACGGCTTCATCATTAAATAAACCTGGATCAAAGAATAAAGAAACCGATCCTTTGTTAATAGATAAAATATATCCTGTTAAAAATTTTGGGGTTCTAAACATTGAACCTAGTAAAAATAAAATTACTGTCTCAATTCATGATAAAAATGGGCTGGAGCTAAATTCAAAAATAATTGATATCCATTAATAAATGGTTATTTTTGATAATCTTTTAAGTTCTTTTAAAAGATAGTATTGTTAAATATCAACAAAATATAAAAAATGAAAAATATGAAAAAAATTGATTTATTGTTCGTTCTGTTAATCTCTGGCCTTACCAATGCAGATACTCTACTGCATGTTGGAAACTTGCTGGACACGAATCATGGGGAGATTAGTAAAGCTGTAACCATTAGAATTGCAGGCAATAAAATATCTGAAGTTACTAAGGGTTATGCAACACCAAAAAAGGATGATGAGGTTGTTAACTTAAAGCAATCCTATGTTTTACCAGGGTTTATGGATATGCATGTACATTTGGCTCAAGAATATGTTCCAAAAGCAGAAAGGCAATCAAAAATTGAGCCTGAATATAGAGCACTATTTGCTGCAAATGCAGCAACAAAAACTTTAATGGCTGGGTTTACATCGGTAAGAAATCTTGGTGATGGTGGTATGGAAACTATTTCACTTAGAGAGGCAATCAAGCAAGGTTTAGCGATTGGTCCAAGAATTTTTACATCAGGTAAAACTATCGCTACTACTGGTGGCCATGGAGATCCAACTAATGGAATGCCAAAAGATAACTACGCACCTCCTACTCCCGAAGAAGGTGTTATCGATAGTCCAGAAGAAGCTATAAAAGCTGTAAGACAGAGATACAAGGATGGAACAGATGGAATAAAAATTACTGCTACTGGAGGTGTCTTGAGCGTTGCTAAATCTGGTGAAAATCCACAATTCACGGATGCAGAGCTCGTTGCTATTGTAACCACAGCCAATGATTACGGTCTATGGACAGCGGCTCACGCCCATGGAAAAGAAGGTATGAAAAGAGCTGTTATAGCAGGCATCAACTCAATAGAGCATGGAACCTATATGGATCAAGAGGTTATGGATTTAATGAAAGCCAGAGGTACCTACTATGTGCCTACTATTATGGCTGGTGATTGGGTGGCTGAAAAAGCTAAGATCCCTAATTTCTTTCCAGCGCTTGTTAAACCCAAGGCAGAAAAAATTGGGCCTCAAATCCAATCAACCTTTGCTGAAGCATATAAAGCTGGTGTAAAAATAGCCTTTGGTACTGATTCGGGTGTTTCTGCACATGGAGATAATTGGCAAGAATTTATTCTCATGACAAATGCTGGGATGTCCAATAAAGATGCTTTAAAAAGTGCAACAATTGAAACCGCAAAACTCCTTAAGGTCGAAGATAAGTTGGGACAAATAAAACCAGGGATGCTTGCAGATATAATAGCTGTACAAAATAATCCTATCAAGGATATATCAACAGTTGAGAATGTAAGCTTTGTAATGAAAGATGGGGTCATCTATAAGCAAAGCTCTTAAGAATGATTAATAGGTCTAAGATTATTATCTTGGAACCTGGTATGACATGAAGCAAATTGGATTAATATTCCCAGACGATTTATCAACTAATAATAAAGTTCTCTCAATTATCAATGACTCAGATCCATTGCTGCTATATGAGCCCTGCGATACTTTTTATCAACTTAAACATCACAAGCATAAGTTAGTCTTTCTTTTATCAGCTTTACGACACCGGAAAAAATATTTAGAAAAAGATTTTAAAAACATTATCCATATAAAAATTACTAAAGATAGAAATATCGATCTGATGCATGAGTTAGAAACTTTACATAAAAAAATTGATTTTAATTTACTGCATGTCACTCAACCAAGTGATCACGGCATCTTGACTCAACTTATGTTTTTTGGATCCAAGCATAATATTGAAATTAAGATTCATCCAGATACGAAGTTCATTGATTCGATTGAAGGTTTTTCTGAATGGTCTAAAGATAAAAAATCTCTTGTTCAAGAATACTATTATCGCTGGTTAAGGAAAAAATACAGCATCCTCATGGAGGGAAATAAACCGCTAGGTGGTAAATGGAATTTTGATAAAGAAAATCAAAAAACCATCTTGCAGTTAAAAGAGCCGCCAGAGCCGAGGAGGAAACTTAAATCAGATGAGTTAACAATATCAACAATGGTTGATGTTGAGTATTGCTTTCCAGATTCAGCAGGAAATTTAGAAAATTTTAATTGGGCAGTAACTCATACTGAGGCAAGAGAACAATTGAAGAATTTTTTAAACAGTTATTTTAGATCCTTTGGAGATTTTCAAGACGCGATAGATAAGAAAAATTCAACCTTATTTCACTCTCTTCTATCCCCATATATAAATTCTGGTTTGTTAGATCCCATGGAATGCATCGTAGATGCTATAAGTTATTTTAATCAAACAGAGCATAGGATTCCAATTAATGCATTAGAGGGTTTTGTTAGACAAATTTTAGGGTGGAGAGAATTTATCAGAGGTGTGTATTGGGAAAACATGCCTCAGTATAAAGAAATGAATTTTTGGTCGCACAACAATAGCTTAAATGAGAATTGGTATTCAGGAGAAACGGGAATTCCCCTACTTGATGATGCAATTAAAGAATCTGTGACTACTGGCTACACTCATCACATTAATAGGCTGATGATTATTTCTAATTTAATGAATCTATCAAATATCAGACCAAATGAAATTTATAAATGGTTTATGGAAATGTATGTAGACTCTGCTGACTGGGTCATGGTACCAAATGTATTTGGAATGGGCACCTATTCTGATGGGGGGATATTTTCTACTAAACCTTATATTTGTGGATCAAGTTACATGCTCAGAATGTCAAATTACAAAAAAGGAGAATGGTGTAATGTAGTGGATGGTCTCTATTGGAGATTTATAGAAAATAATAGAGAGTTTTTTGCTACAAATCCTAGGCTCGGATTAATGTTAAAGTCACTTGATAAAATGAATGAAGATAGAAAAATTAAGATTTTTAACGCAGCTGACGAGTTTATTGACAGAAATACTGCTTAAAGATCCTCTAACAAGAACTCGGATGCAGCCAAACTCATACCATCATTATCATGAGCAATACCAGGAACGCTCTGATATCTCCATCTAAATGGTAAATTCTTTTCTACTCCCAGCTTAATTAAATTATTAAAGAAATTTGTTCCCCGTTCAAATCTATGCTTTCCTTGTTTTCTTGCTTTTCTCATCAAAGGCAGTGAATGATGCTTTGGATCATTATCAGCATCGCCTAAAAAGATTCCTCCTTTTAACCGAAGAAACCACTCAAGTCTTTCATTGGAAATATTCAAATTTTTAATACCAAATGGATAAGAAATTCGATCATCTGCAAAAGTATAAAATCCTGCATTTGCCATAGCTGCTTTTTCAACTCTTGTTTCATCACTTAGTAAAAGATACCTATGAACAAATTGAGATCCTCCAGAGTGACCGTATAACCTGAAAGATGTAGTTGAGATTTTTAATTTGGCTTTAAAATAATCAAAAAGCAGTCCTAGAGAATCAGTTAAGTAAAGTGATTCATCTTTTAGCAGCTTACCTTTTTGCGTGCTCATCATTAAGTAAATGTACTCAGGATAAAATTCTTCAGAAAATTCTGGAGCAATTAGAACCACATTCCTGTTATTTACCATTGGCAGCCAATCATTTAAATATTTTTTAGCCCTTCTTGAAGCGCCATGCATAATAAAAATAATCTTTGTATTAGCATTTATAGAATCTGGTATTGAATAAAAAATCTTTGCATCAGGTTTGTCCCAATACGAAAAAGTAGTTTCTTCTATTTGCCGAGCAAATAACTCACAGGTAAAGAGAATTAAGAAAAATAGAAAAAATTGTTTCATTAATGTGGATGAGTTTCAGGTTTTTCTGGAGCTTTGCATTTTCCACGTTCCCAATCCCCAGGCTTACAATCATAAACTATTCTTCCATGATCTTTGATTAAATAATCTAATATCTGGTGAGCGTGAGCGCCAAAACCCAATGATGCATCTTCTTGGAGCTCTTCAATGGGTATAGTGTAACTGGTCCAATCTTTTGGGGCCCTCCATCCTGGAGGAGGAACTAATTGAGCTCTAACACCTGAAATAGGATGCAGAGCGCGCCACTCTCTAATCTTGTTAGCCATAATTTCAACTAACTTTGGATACTCATCTGCTAAATTATTATATTCATTTGGATCAACGTTGATATCAAATAATTTATTTTCTACATTAATCTCTAGTAATGAACTTGTTATAACTTGAACTAACTTCCATTTATCATTAAAAACTGTTGTGTGAAATTCTCCATAATTAGGAGTCTCTGAGGCAAAAAAAACTTCTTTATTAAGCTTTACATCTTTTCCATTTTTGATTGCGGGCCACATATCTCTTCCCCAAACTTCTTTTGTATTCAACATCGGTATTCCAGAAGCACTTGCAAGGGTTGGAAAAACATCCATTACGGTCATTATTGACTCAAAGTTTTTTCCTTCATCTAGCTTTCCTTTCCACTTCATGGCGGCTATAACTCTGATTCCTCCTTCATATGTATCTCCTTTACCTCCGCGTAATGGAAAGTTATTAGCTCCTCCGCCAGCATATGCGGCTCCACCGTTATCGCTGCTAAATAATATTAAGGTCTCCTCTTCAATGCCTTCAGTTGCTAAGGTATTTAATACTTGACCAATCGCCTGATCTAAAGCATCGACAACAGCAGCATAAATAGGTCTTGCGCTAGGAAGAAAGCCACCCAATGTTCTGGTACGATCAATTGCAACGCTTCTTGTAAGTTCTCTAGTGTCTTCTAAATTTTTATATTTTTGGACAAGATCATCCGGAGCCTCTAAAGGAGTATGAGGTGCAATAAATGGCATGTATAGAAAAAAAGGTTTTTCTTTGTCTCTGGCTTTGATCCATCTAGAAGCCTCAGCTGCTAAAAGAAATGTTTCATAGCCTTCATCAGAAATAGTTACACCATTACGCTGAAAATCAATTCCTCCTTGATTTGCAAATGGTGGGAAATATCCTACCTCTGTATGCATGTGGCCATAAAAATTTTCAAAACCTCTTGCATTAGGATGGAATATCTCTTGAGAGTGGCCTAAATGCCATTTGCCGACCATGGCAGTTTGATAGCCTGCTGCTTTGAATGATTCTGGCATAAAATGCTCATCTGGATGAACTCCATTATTCATCCAGGGCATGACAACAGAATATGAGATGCCCAGCCTTAAAGGATCGCGGCCTGTCATCAAAGCTGCTCTAGTTGGGCTGCATATTGGCGTTGCATAAAATCTATCTAAAGTTAAACCTTCTGAAAACAAAGAATCAATTGCTGGAGTATCAATGGGAGCTCCTCTTGCTGAAATGTCAGCCCAGCCTAAATCATCAACTAAGAATATAATTACATTTGGACTATTTTCTTCTGCATTGATGATGGCAGTAAAAGTTATCAACCAGATTAAAAAAACTTTAAAAATCATACTCATCTCCATTAAAATTTTTTGTCCAATTCCAATATTCTACCAATCTCCATGGAGATGTGGTGACAACTTTACCTTTTGAATTTTGGTACCAACTTGAGACTTTTGGATGTTGCCAAACCATTTTACTATGTCTGTCTTCAAAGTTATTTTGATATTGATTTTCAATCTCAGGCTTAACACTAATTTTTTTTAGATTATGCTCAATCATATGCTCAAGTGCTGAGCAAATATAATTAATTTGGCATTCAGAATTAAAGATTATACTTCCTGCATGAGCAAGATTAGTTCCTGGACCATACATAGAAAAAAAATTTGGTATTGATGAAAACGTAATTCCTAAATAGGATTTGGGGGAATCTTCATAAATCTCATGAAAGCATCCTGAACCCCCATCGATATTAATTGGATGAAAAAAATCTTGTGCTTTGAAACCAGTAGCAAAAATTATCGTATCAAACTCAAGTTCCTTTTTAGAAGTAACGATTCCTTTAGTGCTCATACATTCAACTCCTTCTGGAAGCAAAGTGACGTTTGGAAGATGCAGTGCACTTAACCATGCGCCATTATCTTGCAACATTCGCTTGCCAAAAGGGGGATAATTTGGAATAACCTTTTCAACAAGAGATTGATCAGAAATTTGCATTAGCATAGCTTCTGTAAACAGCTCTCTCATCGCATCATTTTCTTTATTAATAGAATCATCTCTTTCATTCCAAGCCGGATCAATAAAGAGTGAGTTAAGAAGCTGATCTGAACCAGGATAGAAGAGTAAGAACCTGTACCATCTTGAATAGAAAGGTAAATTTTCTAACAACCATTTTTTCCCCTCATCAACCTCCTCATGATATTTGGGATTTGGAAACATCCAGGGGGGCGATCGTTGAAAAATTGTTAATTCTTCACAAGAATTTGCAATGCTTGGAACTATTTGAAAGGCGCTTGCGCCACTTCCAACTACAGCAACTTTTTTTCCAGAGATAACATCATATTCTGGCCATTGTGCAGAATGAAACATATCGCCTTGAAATTCATCTAAATCTTTAATTTCTGGAACTTTAGGTTGGTTCAGCTGACCTACGCAAGAGATGACGATATTTACCACTTCCTTATTTATATTCCCATTACATATTGATTCCACATCCCATGATTTAGTTAATTCATCAAATTTCATGTTTGTTACTTGGGTTTCAAAATACGTATGCCGCTGAATATCATATTTATCAAAACATTTCCTAAAATAATTTAATAATTCTGGTTGTTGCGAGAAATGTTCTGACCACTGGTGGTTTTCTTCAAATGAATAAGAATAAAAATGATTTGCAATATCAACTCGAGATCCTGGATATTTGTTTTCATACCAAGTGCCACCAAGGTCAATATTCTTTTCATAAATTTTAAATTTAATGCCTCTTTCAGCTAATTTAATAGCGGCAAGAATTCCAGACATCCCTGCACCAATGATCAGTACCTCTAGGCTTGATTTTGTATTTTTAAGATTTAACTTTGAGTCTTGAGAATTAATGTTTAAATCTCTTAACATCATGGGAATATAATCAGATGTAACTCTCTCGCCCACTATAAAATCCATCATCTCATTAAGTTCTTCATTGCTGGGAATGTATAGATCTTCAATCTGAGAGTTAGAAAAAAACTTATCAATCTCGTTGAGGGCTATTTGTTTAATTATTTTCTTGTCTTCGTTGGATAGGAATCCTTGTGTTTCTCCCAGCACAGCCTTATTAGGCCTAGGTAATCTATCTAAAATTGAAATATCTCCTGTAAAATGGACTAATAATGCTGCGACAACAGGAAAACTGGCTGAATCCAATGCCCTTTCTAGAGTTTGCTTGCTAATATTCACATTGATTTAATTATGCACTCAAAAACATTCAGATTTATAGCGAAAATTTAAAATGTCTCAGTATTTAGAAATCATTCAAAAGATACACTCTTCACAATTTAGATTTGTTTTAATATCAAGTGGTGGTGGCACAAATGCGATATCAGAAATCTTAAAAGTTCCTGGAGCAAGTAAATCGGTATTAGAGGCATATGTTCCCTATGCAAAGGAATCTTTAGATTATTATCTTCTTAAGCAACCCGATCATTACTGTAGTCTAGATACGACTCTGAGCATGGCAGCAAAAGCTTATAGTGCAGCTAAAAAAATTGATCCAAATACAAATCCAAAAAATCTATTAGGCGTCGCGGTTACTGCCTCGCTAGCAACAAATTATTCAAAAAAAGGAGAGCATAAATTTTTTATCGCTATACAAACTTACAAATATTCCTCTAGCTTCTCTTATTCATTTGTAAAGGGTGAGCTAACACGAGAAGAAGAAGAGCAAATTGTAACTGACCATATAATCAATGCGATTGCACAATCATGCGAAGTTCAAAATCGTATGACCTCTGAAAACACTTCTCTTGAAATTAAGACTGTTGAAGCTAAAAAAAATTGGGTTAAATTAGTTGATAATAAAATTGATTTCGTATCTTCATCAAATCGTATCCCTGAGCTAATTTTCCCTGGATCATTTAATCCCTTTCATTCAGGACATAACTCTATGAGTGAATTAGCTGAGAAACAAACTGGATTAGGTCTTGCTTATGAAATATGCATTCAGAATGCAGACAAGCCTCCACTTTCATATCATGAGATTGAAAAAATACTTGATCAGTTTGATTATGGGCACGAATGGGTATTAACTAAAGCTGGAAAATTTACCGATAAGGCTGCTCTCTTCCCAAACTCTGTATTTATTATTGGAGCTGATACATTAACAAGAATTCTAGATGAAAAGTTTTATCTAAATCGCCAGGATATGCTAAATCAATTAGATTTATTTAATAGTCATAACATTAACTTCTTAGTATTTGGACGCAAAATAAAAAATAACTTTATTGGTCTTGATTCTGTCACTATACCTGAGCATATAGCTAAAAGATTTTCTGGATTTGGCGAGGAAATATTTAGAGATGACATTTCTTCAACCTTGCTCAGAAAAGAACAAGAGTAAATTTTATAAAAATCGGTATACTGTTTTTAGTTAGCTTCTTTATAAAACTGGGGGGGTTTTTATGAAAGGTTTCTTGCCAAAAAATACACCGGCACAATCATACTCAGTAGACTCTCATTCATGCTCAAGAATAGAAGAAATATGCAATAACCTTCCAAAATTATTATTAACAGGAAAAGTTCAGTCAACCATAGATAAACTTTCAAAGAAAGATTTATCCATTAAGCAACTTTTGGTAAATCAAATGGGACAGGATCTGAAACTTGCTATGTCACAACTCAGCTTTATAGCTCACGCATATATATGGGGTGATATAAAACCTCATGGCAAATTACCTAAGGCTCTTGCAAAACCATGGGTTGAGGTTGCAAATCATCAAGGCAGGCCTCCAATTTTAAGTTATGCAAGTTATTGCCTAGATAACTGGTTTTTAATTAACAAAGATGAAGATATATCATTAGAAAATGTTGGTTTAATAAATAACTTCTTAGGCGGAGTTGACGAGGATTGGTTTGTCACAATTCATGTTTGTATAGAAGATGCTGCCTCAGGAGCCATAGAAGCCTGCAAAAAAATATCTCAATGTGATAAAGATTCATCTGAAAAAGAAATATTAAAATTATTCAAACAAATAGTAGATTCAATGCAAAAAGTTAATTCAATTTTTGCAAGAATGCCTGAGAAATGCGATCCATATATTTACTATCATCGTGTGCGCCCTTTTATTTTTGGTACGAAAGATAACCCTGATCTTAAAAAAGGCCTTGTATATGAAGGTCAGTTTGATAATAAACCCCAATTTTTTAGAGGGGAAACAGGAGCTCAAAGCAGCATCATTCCATCTTTAGATGGTGCATTGCAAATCTCACATACAAAAGATCATCTAAGGCATTACTTAAATGAGATGAGGGATTATATGCCCCCTAAACATCGCAAGTTTATTGCCTCACTTGAAAAAACTTCAATGATTAAAAATCTTGTGCAAGATTCAAAGAAACTTACTGATAAATACAATGACTGCCTTGAAGAAATCAGAGCATTCAGAGCAATGCACCTTGAATATGCAGGGACCTACATTCATAAGCAATCTCAAATTGAAAACCCTTTTGGCAGAGGTGGCTCTACAATCACGGGAACTGGCGGGACTCCTTTTATGACCTACCTAAAAAAGCATCGGGATGAAACCGAGCAACAGAAGAAATAAAGAGATTACTTGCTGTGAGGTGGCAGTTTAGCCTCAACAAACCACTCGTGGATTTGCTTGGCAGGATTAAATTTTTTTAATCTAAGCTTTTGGTTTTCAATAACAAGCTTCTTTGTTTTAATAGCCAAGTAATGATAAGTGTGGCTGTCCCTTGATTCACTCTCGGGAATTAAGTAAACCTTAGTCTGTTTTTTTTTGCTGTCTGCCATAATGATGGTGATTATACCGAAATCATTACAATTTCCCATGAATTTTGTAAATAATCATGTGAAATATCTATTTTATTAATGTGCTATTTGCCCTAAAATTGGGCTCTTAAAAAATTCAATGTTAATGAAACTTGCGTCTATTAAATTTAGCTATTTTGTAAAGCCAAAGTCTTTAATTCTTTTAGCTCTCGGCTTATTAGGCCCTGAAGTTTTAAGTAATGACATCGTGCTTGATGGATCTCTTTCATTGGGTGAATGGGATAAAGCCATTACCTTTGATTTAGAGTACGAATTAATGCCTGCTCGTAATGCTCCTGCAGAATTAAAAACAACTGCCTACGTTAAGTATGATGAAAAATTCTTGTACATTGGAATCAAAGCCTATGGAGATCCAAAAAAAATTAGAGCCACTCTAAAAAATAGAGATGAAACATGGAATGAGGATTATGTTGCGCTTATGACTGATCCATTCAGAGACGGCAGATATGGAATATTAATTGGTGTTAATGCGCTGGGTGTTCAATTAGATGAAAAACATATTAGTAATGCTGAACCAGATGATTCTTGGGGCATATTGTTTCAATCAGCAACTGCATTTCAAGATGATGGTTATTCTGCTGAATTAATAATTCCCTTCTCTGAACTTCAATTGCCTGATGAAGAAGTACAAAAGTGGAAAATAGGGTTTATTAGAAAATCATACCAAGCTGGCATCCAAACCGTGTTTGGGTCCTTTAAAAATTTACCTGCTGAAACTTGTTACGCATGCCAAGCAGATGAAGAAATTTTGCTAGGGTCACCAGAAAAAATTTATAGAAACTATATTTATCCCTATATTTTTTTAAATCAAAATGGTGACAGACCTGTAAAAGATTTTAAATTACAAAATCCAGACTATGAAGTTGGCATCACTGGCCTTTATGACCTTAGTAAATCGTCCTCTATAGAATACACAATTAATCCTGATTTTTCGCAAGTCGAGTCTGATGTTCCAATGATCATGGCAAACCAAACATTTGCAATGTCATACCCTGAAAAAAGAACTTTTTTTCTTGAAGGCTCTGAATTGCTTAAATCAGATACACAAACTGTTTACACCAGATCAATTACTAATCCTCTAGGTGCGCTTAAATATATTAATCATGGTGATAAAAACTCAACTTATCTATTGCAAGCCACTGATACTGACTCACCCTACTTGGCTGCAGGCCAGTACCGATCTTATAAAGGCAATGCTGGTAAAAGCAATGTAACCATAGGAAGGTTTAAAAGAAATCTAGGTAATAAATCTTATTTAGGCCTAATAGCAACCAATAGAGATTATCAAACTGGTGGCTCAGGGTCATTGGTTGAATTTGATGGGTTAATTAATTTTTTAGATGATTATATGTTAGATGTAAATTTTGCTAGAAGTGATACCCAGGAAGGCAACATAAATTACATTGATACTGATGAGACTTTTGCAGGCAGAACTTATGCAATGGATGGAGAGTCTTTCTCAGGAACTGCTAAAAATTTTCGTCTAAGAAGAATAGTTGATAGCTCTCATGCAGGAATAAGATTTAAAGACGTTTCCCCTACCTATAGAGCGCATGTTGGTTTTGTAGAGAAAAATAATTACAAAAGTCGCAACTATTGGTATGGCAGAACCTATAGATCTCAAGGCACATTAAGAAGAATATCTTTTAATTGGTTTAATCGAAACAAATTAAATTACAAAGATCAAAAAACTTTAGAGTTTTATCAATTTAAAATTGATCTTGAAACAAACTTTAACTTCACTGGAACAATTGAGTGGAAAGTGAAACCAAGTGAAAAATTTGAAGGTTTGCATTTTGGTGAGCAAAAAGAATATGAAATTAAAGGAAATTATCATCCAAGTGAAAAATTCTTTACAAGTTTTGAATTTGAAAAAGGAGACGCCATAGCTAAGAGAATTGATAATCCCGAGATAGGTGATTCAACAGAATACAATCTCTACAATGTCTTTAGATTTTCAGATAACTTTAAGATTTCTCTGGGGCATAGGTACTCTGAGTTAAAAAATAAAGTTACTGGTGAAGAATTCTATGCTGGTGAAATTAATAGATTTGAAGTTGACTATCAGCTTACTAGTGCATTGTCTACAAGAACTATTATTGAAAAAAATGATTTTAGTGACGACTACTTTCTTGAGGCTTTAATCCAATGGAAGCCTAACCCATACACAATATTTTATGCAGGTGGAACACAGTTCTATGAAGAGCCCAATCCTTTCAGTGATAATATAAGGCTCGAAACTTCACAGATATATGCAAAGTTTCAATATTTTTACAATCCAAATAACTAAATCTAAATTAGCAAGCAATAGTTATACAGTTTGTATATCTCCTTATTTAAAAATCAAGATCTGAAAATTCAATCTTTGATTTATCTTGGGTTAGTAAAAAATGCAAAGGTAATTGGTCGTCTGTATATGCTTGTTCAACAATTCTTCTTTTATCTGAATTTGTTACCAACAATATACAACGATTTGTATTGAGCAATAGCGAAAGATTCATAGAAATACGATGATAGCTTGGAGAGCCTAAAGGCTGCTCGGATAGTATTAAATCTGGTGGAGCATTAACATCAAATGCATTATTTAAATTAAGTTGGGCTGGAAATAAAGATGCAAAGTGGCCATCGCTACCAAGCCCAAGTAAAACGACATCAAAAGGATGGTTGATTTGTTGCATGGTATTACTAACATTAAGCTCATGAAATGAAGCTTTGCTAGCATTATTTATCAATAGATTTTTTTTAATTAGATTCACATTTGAATCTTCATGCGCTGAAGAAACCACCCTATCATCACCTAAAAAAATTGAAATTTTAGACCAATCTAATTCTATCCTGCTCAAGCATTTGTATAACGGTAATGGGCTTTTCCCACCACAAACGACAAATGATGCTGAACCATTAATCTTAATACCGTTCTTTAATGAATTGGCTATAGACTCAGAGAGGCTTTGTAAAATAGAGTCTTCCAAGGCTAATTGACGTTTTGGTTTAATTTGTTGATGAAATTTAAGCTACCATGCAAACAAGTCATTTCATTCTCAATTAATGCTATTGGTATTTGAGCTAAGATATCTGCATGCATTGATTTTCTATTTATCAAAAAATTATTCATAAAAATTTCAGTATCAAGAAATTTATGCAAATTACGCATTAAACTTCCCATAATATATATTCCCTTTCCTGGCATATATATCAAGGCAAGCTCAGAGAGAATTTGAGAGAAGGCTATTAAAAATATATTTATACTCTTTTGAGAAAATTGATCTTGATTGTAGGTTGCAACTATCTGTTCTGAAGTCTTTTTAGCGTTGGCAAAATATGAATAAATTTTTGATAGCCCTCTTCCAGAGATTAAATCCTCAATAACATTAAAACTTGTATCATTTAAGATACCTAATTCGCTTAACAAGCTTGGGATTCTAAATGAGCTGTTACCAATTTCAGTTGGGAGAACAATGTCATCCCCAATGACCTGAGCTGCGCCCAAGCCAGTTCCTGGCCCAATAATTAATGCTGCATCATTAAAAGATTTTCCTGGATTAACTATCTTCATTTCATCTATTGTAAAAAGAGAAAAGCTGTGGCCTATCGACTCCCAATCATTAAGGATATGGCATGAATCTATAGAAAAATTTTTTAAAATCTTTTCTTTGTCTATTGTAAATTTTCTATTTGTCATTGAAATAGAATTATTAAATTTTGGACCAGCTATAGAAAAAACTATATGTTTTATAGATGAGTCTGCATCTAGAAAATTTAACAAGATCTCATCAAATGAATCCAAGGAATCTAGCTTCTGTTTATTAACATTTTGTAAGTCATTTGAACCAACATCAGCTTGAGCCGATCTAATGTTTGTTCCGCCAATATCAATCAGTAAAACTCTGCCAGCAAGATAGGATTTATTTAACCTTAAAGTCTGGGCACTTTTGTTGGGTTTAAAACCAAGCTTTTCTATTGAAATCAAAACTTTACTTTTTGTAGTGTGTGCAATATTTGGTTCGTTGTTAATAACTCGTGAAACAGTTCTAATGGATACTCCTGCATCTTTAGAAACATCTTTTATGGTGACTGACATGATTTATTGAATATAAGTAATGTATCTTAATATGTTCTTAGATTGCATTAAATATATTTAATAGAATTTCCTCATGGCAAAAAAAAACAGAGCCAGGCTCTGTCTTTTCAGTTCGAGATTGGAAGGGGTCTAAAGTGAGAATCTCTTTAGCTCCTTGAAGGTTTTCTCTTTCCTTCTTGGTGGGTTACTAAGCTCTTTTTTATCGTCGACTCTTAGTATCGCTTTCGCCCTTCGTCTCTTCCTTCTCTTTCTCTCTTACTCCCGTCTGCAGTTGTTTGTAAGTCGGTCCGAGTTGGTCTATTAAATATACGCCTTTGGGAAATAGAGTCAACACCTAAGTGTAAAAAAAATATATTAATTAAAAAAATTACCTCAAATCAGTATTTTAAGAATTATTATTTAGATATTCTTTGCCTTGAATTAGGCCTACCTGATAATCTCCTTTCATAATATTGATGTTTGTAGTGGCTCTCCTGGCTCTTAATCTATTTGGAGGGCATATTTGTGTAATTTTACAATCTTTCGGCGGGTTTTTAATAAATTTGAGAGCAGAGTTGTAAGTGGCTGTATTCGTTTTTAATGCATTTGAAATCTTTGGATGGTGCCTAGTAGCAAAAGCAGCAATATGATTCTCTAACTTAGTTTTTCTAATAAATGACTCCTCATAGGTTCTTATAATCACAATTTCTCGCGCACCCAATTCGTAAGCTTTTTGAACTGGAATTGGGTCAGTTATTCCACCGTCATATTTTCTTCTGCCATCTAATAAAATTGGATTTTTCATCAAAATAGGTAAAGACCCTGTTGCAAGCATTTCATTTATATAATTCTTTTTAGATAATTCAATGTATTCTGGATTGCCGGTTGCTGCATCAGAAACAACAACATAAAAATTTTTACCCTTTAAGTTATTTTGGAGACGATCAAAATCTATAGGAAAAACTTTATTAGCATCTTGATATAATTTTTCAAAATCCATAATGCTTTTGTTCAAAAAAATATTAGAGTATCGAACATAATTCTTGGATGCAGAAAATAACATTTTGTCTAAGTTATAATCAGCCACTTTTAATAAATACCAAAGCTGAACTACTGCTCCGTTAGATACGCCTAAATGAATATCAAATGGGTTATACGATGCCTGAATAAATGAATCTATAACTCCAAACGAAAAGACTCCCCTGCTTCCGCCGCCTTCAACAATTAATGCTCTCGTATTTTCTTGCATAAATTAATAGTTATAAGTAATAAAATTATAGAAACCTTATAATTTAAAAGATTCAATAATGCCTGCAACTACAAACTCTATAGCAAGAGCCCCAAGCAATATTCCAAAGATCTTTTGGACAACGATAATAATGGTAGGGCCAACTTTTTTTGAGAGACTGGCAGAAAGCCACATTGCGAAAGCCACTAAAATAATAATTATCAAAATCGGAGTAAAGTTTATTAGTATCTCAGTTAGGTCGTTTGCATTCGATTCAGCTATAAGTAAGGCGGTAGTCATTGCGCCAGGGCCTGCAATCAAAGGAATTGCTAATGGAAAAATTGCAAGAGATTGAATAGATTCATCATCTAGCGCCACTTCAGCTGTATTCTGTCGTCGAGTTTGTCTTTGCTCGAGAACCATTTGAAATGCAATTGCAACCAGAAATAAGCCACCGATTATTTTAAATGAACTCATTGAAATACCCATGACATCCAATATTGCAGTTCCAAATAAATAAAATAAAGATAATATAAAAAAAGAAACTATGGTTGCTTGAAGATAGATTTTCTTAATATCATTTTTATTTAAACCTTGTGTAAGGCTTGCAAAAATAGGAACGAGCGCAATTGGATCAACCGCAACAAATAGTAAAATCGTATTTTCAAGTAATTGATCTAACATGCTTAATTTTCTAAAGGCAAAAAAAAAACAGAGCCAGGCTCTGTCTTTTCAGTTCGAGATTGGAAGGGGTCTAAAGTGAGAATCTCTTTAGCTCCTTGAAGGTTTTCTCTTTCCTTCTTGGTGGGTTACTAAGCTCTTTTTTATCGTCGACTCTTAGTATCGCTTTCGCCCTTCGTCTCTTCCTTCTCTTTCTCTCTTACTCCCGTCTGCAGTTGTTTGTAAGTCGGTCCGAGTTGGTCTATTAAATATACGCCTTTGGGAAATAGAGTCAACACTTTTTTTAAAAAAAATATAACTAATTTGAGGTAGTTTCTTTATTCCATTTATTTTTATAAAAATCTGCTAAAACTTCAAAAGCCATTTTTTTATTTCCAGCCTCATCTATCAAGCCTTTTCTGTTATAAAAATCTTGAATTCCAGGCAATGGCCTTAACATGGCTCTAAAATCTTTGAAGACCCAGGGACTAATTCCTTGAATTTGAGGGTTATTTGAAAGCATTTCTAGTTGACGCGCATATAATTTAGCCTGGTATTCCTCAGACCAGATCTTATTAGAATGATTGCCAAATTTTGCGCCCGCACCAAATTCAGAAATATGAATAGGCTTATTGAATGAAGAGGCAATTTTAATCTTAGGCATAATCTCAAACATTAATTTCCTAAGAGTGCCTTCAGAAATCATCATTTGCTCTGTAAAAAATGTTACGTAGTACCAGCCAAAGTATTCATTATAAGAAATCAAATCAACGCTCTCCCCAAGCGGGTCATCAATGGAAAGAGAGAAAGCTAATTCGGTATTAATCGGTATGTTTGCTTGATCTAGAATTAATCGAAAAATAGCTTTTTCTTTTGGGTTAACCCATTGGGATTTAGCTCCCTGTAATGCTAAAACAAGAACCAGCGATCTAAATTGCTCTTCACTACCAGACAAAAGAGCAGCGGTTGATAAGCGTGATGAGTCATGCGCTTCTATCTCAGACAGAAGCGCATCTAAGAATTTCATTCTTGGCGAGGATAGCGGAGTTTCATTTGCTACGGACCAAACTACCACAGATGCTCTGTTTTGATCTCTTTGAACCAATCTAGCGATTTGGTTCTTTGCTATATTCAATGTATCAGAATTGTTCCAATCAATATTCCAATAAACAGGCACCTCCTCCCAAAGCATTAATCCAAATCGATCAGCAACCTTAGCAAGATGTCGTGTGTAGGGATAATGTGCCGCTCTTATAAAATTAATATTGAGATCTTTAGCGGTTGATAGTAATTCTTGAAAATGCTCCTTTGAAAAAGCTGGTCCTGGAGTTCCAATAGGTTCAGAGTGCATGGCAATTCCCTTAAATTTAATCTCACGGTCATTTAAATATATTTTTTGGCCTTGTGTTTTGATAGAACGAAACCCTATCTCATCAGAAATAGTTTCAGCATTGGAAGAAATGATTACCTCATACAGCTTAGGGCTTGAAGGTGACCAGAGTTGAGGGTTAATTTCTATATTTTCTTTAACTAAACCTAGGGAATTTGTTTGATATTCAGCTTTGAATTGAAGCTCGGGAATTTCAAGCTTTATTTTATGCCCTACAGATTTTTTATTTATCTCAAGCTTGAATAAAACTTCAGAAAAATTTTCTGGATTAAGTTGTATATATGCATTTTGAATAAATTGCTTTGGTGTCTCAACAATATACACATCACCAACAATACCTCCCCATGGCCACCAATCAGTTTTTTGCGTTGGAACAGATGACTCATTGAGAGTGTTGTCTGTTTGCACTAGTAAGATGTTCTCGCCTTCTTTTAAATACTTAGAAATATCGAAATTAAATGGAACATAACCACCTTCAAACTCTCCCACAATAGAACCATTAAGGAAAATTTTTGTGGTGAAATTACTACCCTCTATGTAGAGATGAGTTAAAGCATCTTGTTTAGGTAAATAATTAAATTTCTTGTAAAGCCAAACTGGGCCTCTGTAAAAAAATAACTTTTCATCTTCAGCATTCCAAGCTCCAGGAATTTGAATTTTTGATGCGGTTTCAAAATTGTATTCAATTAACTCCATGCCTGTTTTTTGAATTTTATTTTTAGGAAATCCACCAAAAAATGATGACTCAGGTAAGCCGTTGTTCATTGGATCAACTATGTAACTCCATTCACCGTTCAGGGTCAAAATTTGTCTTGAGTCTATCCAGCCAATCAAATTATCTGGCAAAGGATAAATGGGTGCTTCTCTTCCAAAGAAACTATCTGCATCAGATTGATCTTCAGAATATAAATTTAGTGTAAAAATTATTAAAAAACCAATGAAGGCTCTAAAAATATTTTTTTGAATTAAATTAATCAAGAACAAACTGGCTGACAATTTGATGAAGATCTTCAGTGCCTTGAAGATAGCTACTAACTTTAACTCTCTCATTGTTTCCATGCACGCCAGAAAAATCATTTGGATCAAAGATAATAGGATTAAAACCATAGCTATCAATACCCAACTCACGAGTAAAATGACTATCAGTAAAGCCAGTACTAACCGCCGGAGCTACTCTTGATCCTGAATGTATAGAAGCTGTGATAGATTCGATATGCTGAAAGAATTCGGAGTCAGTTGATGAGACTGCGGGAGCAAAAGCAAGAATAAGCTCGACTTCAACGCCTGCAGGCTTGATTAAATTATTAAAATCCTGAATAAATTCATCGGAGCTCCTGTCAGGCAACATTCTACAATCAACTTCAGCTTGCGCAACTGGCGGCACAACATTAATTTTTTGAGAACCCTGAAGCATTGTGAGTGAGCATGTATCTCTTGTTAATGCATGATAAGAGGGAGAGAATTCTTGTAACTTTTCAAGAAAGCCATCTTGCTTAATTGCTTTTTTGATGTCCGCAAATGCCTCAGCATTTTGACCATTCATATTTAAAGAAAGGCTTTTAAAATATGTGTCTACAGCTGGAATAATTCTAGCAGGAAATGGGTTCTCTCTGATTAAATTCAAGGCATGGACAATGCGAGAAACCGAACTGGTTGCTCTTGGTGACGAGCCATGACCGGGTTCATCGGTAGCTATTAATCTAAGCCAAACAGGTACTTTTTGAGTAACTTCAATGGAAAAAACTGTATCGTCACCAATTTTTAAACCGCTACCACCCTCGTTGATTAGATAACCAGCGCCCTCAAATACCTCAGGATGATTTTCTATCATCCAGCCTGCCCCATAAAGACCTCCAGCCTCCTCATCTGCGGTTGCTAAAAAAACCAAGTCTCTATTTAATTTCTTATTTTCTCTGTGCAGTCTGATAAAAGATATAAGATGAGAAATACCAGCTCCTTTCATATCAATAACGCCTCTGCCATAAAGATATCCATCTTTAATTTCAGCAATCATAGGATCAGTTTCCCAGTAATCTTTTGACGCAGGGACAACATCGGTATGTTGCAGAAGAATTAATGCAGGCTTATCTCCACCTTTAATTCTTGCCCAGATATTTCCTCTGCCAGGTGCACTTTCTCCAGTGAAATATTCGATGCCCTCCTCTTCAAAAATTTTTGCATAAAAATCCACGGCTCTAGATTCATTGCCTGGAGGATTAATGGTATCCACACCCACAAAATCTGAAAGGAGTTTGATTGGATCAAGAGATTTAGCCGTGACTGAAACATTGAAAATAAATATAAAACTCAAGAATATTTTTTTTACGAACATCAATTAACTCCTTCAACTAAAACAACATGGCGGTTAGAAGAATTTGAAGAATACCTTAAAGCCTCTTGATATTCACTAGACTCATAACAAAGCTTTGCTTCATTCATTGAATTAAATTCAACCAACACGGTTCTTTCATAGGGGCCACCTTCAAGCTCAATTTGTTCTCCACCTCTAACCAAGAATATGCCTCCATGTTTTTTAATCGCAGGTCCAGCTAACTTGATGTATTCATCATACTCATCAGAATTATGAACATGACATCTAGTGAT
>CABXNE010000005.1 GCA_902513515.1 uncultured SAR86 cluster bacterium | reverse complement strand
TTTGATGGAATTTCAGGCTATGAAAGCCAAAAAGCTACTGGGTTCTTCCATAACAACTCAAGAGATTTAACTGAAGCAGGTGGTGCAGCTATATTTAAATATGACTTAACCTCATTGTATTTGCAGGATGAGATTGAAATTTCTGACAAATTAAATGTTCTGGTTGGTTTGAGATATGACGAATTTGATTCAGATGATGCTCCTTCTTTAAACCAAGGCTTTAAAGATGCCTATGGTTTTGCTAATAGCGGTATTGCTGGCACTGATTTATTTAATTATAGATTTAGTTTTGAGTATGAGATTGATGATGTAAGCTCTTTAAAGGGTCTATATGGAACTTTCTCATCTAAATTGCCTACAGTGTGGATTTCAAATGCTTACACAAATGATGGGGTGAGAATTGCTGCATACAATGGAGCAAATGCTCCTGGGTGTGATCCAACAACCGGTGTTACAGGAAGTCTCCCGGCATGTGTTGGAACAGCAATCCAGAATGCGCCTTTAACCGATGCAGTGATTAACTTCATAGCACCAAGTTTTGAATGGCCTGAAACCAAAACTCTTAATCTGACTTATGACAGACAGATTGGAGATTGGATGATGACAGCTACATACTTGCATTCTGATCAAGAAGAAGCATTGTATAAAATTATTGATGGTTCCCCGTTAATTGGCGATCAACCACAGGTACCAACATTAAAAGCTCCTGATGGCAGACCTATATATAACCAGCTAGGTAGAAATACTTACAAGGGAGGTCTTTATAATGAAAGTGGCGGTGAAAGAGAAGTCTTATCAGTTGCCTTCTCAAGATTCTTTAATGATGGTGATGGTTCCTTTACCGTTGGTTACACTAACCAAAATATTAATGAGTTAAGCGGCATGGCATCCACAACTGCTAACTCTAGCTATGGTAAATATGCAGCCTCTGATTACAACAACAGAACTGCACAACGTTCAATATATGAAACAGAGCATAGATTGTTTGCAACTTTATCATCAACACATTATTTCTTTGGCGCTGATAAACCTACAACTTTCAATCTATTCTTTGAAAGAAAGTCTGGTTTACCAGGTACCTATTCTTGGGACACTTATACTTCAAGAAACTATGGTGGAACTGCATACCAACAGCAAGCTTTTGGCTATGAGAAAAACCTTAATGATGATAGCTCGCATTTAATATATGTTCCGACTGGCCTCACAGATCCAAATGTGTGTTGGGGTTCATGTTCTGGAGCGCCTGATTTAGCAATTGCTAACCAAGTGCTTGATATGCTTCATAACCAGTTAGGCTTAGCATCTTATGCGGGTCAGATTGTTCCTAATGGTGTTTATGAATACCCATGGCAAACAACCTTAGATCTTAAAATAACTCAGATCCTTCCCGGCTTTAGAGCTGAAGATGAGTTTGTTATTAGTCTAGGAATAGAGAATCTATTGAATTTAATTGATTCCGATAAAGGTGTTATCGAATACGGTCCATATAACGGAAAAATGGCCGTTCTTGACATGTTTATGAACGATGATTTCTCTAAATACATTTATCCTAACTACAAAGGAAGAGGCTACCCAGATTGGGCTTATGGCTTCAATCAAAGTAATCCTAAGGGTATTAGAAAATCAGCTGTAAACAGTATATGGAGAGCTCAACTTGGGTTCACATATAAGTTTTCTTTCTAAGAAAGTCTAATATTTTAAAAGGGCGGTTTTTACCGCCCTTTTTTTGTTAAAATTAATTATGTCATTTAATACTATCCCTGCATTTTCTATGCCTGATATCCAGAAAATGGATGCTGACACAATTGCCGAGCTAAAATTAGCATTAACTACGCATGGCTTCTTTACTATTACTGATCACGGGATATCTGATGAGGTCTTGCAAGAAAGTTACAAGGTTAGTAAAGATTTTTTTTTACTTCCTGAGTCAATAAAAAATAATTACGCTCATCCTGAAAAAGCTGGAGCAAGAGGTTATACCCCATATGGCAAAGAAACTGCCGTTGGTGAAACAACTCCTGATTTAAAAGAATTTTGGCATCATGGCCCCACAATTGATGATTCGTATGATTCCAGAATATCTGAAAATATTTCAGTTTCAGAGATTCCAGATTTTAATGATCAGTTTGATATTTTATTCAATCAACTGAACTTACTTGGCATGAAAGTTTTAAGTGCAATAGCTGTAATTTTAGGCAAAGAACCTTCTTTTTTTGATGACTGGGCATTTAAAGGAAATTCTATCTTACGTTTAATTCATTACCCTCCTGTTAATGATTCTTCAAATATCTTACGTGCACGAGCTCATGAAGATATAAATTTAATTACTCTATTAGTTGGCGCAGAAGAATCTGGATTGGAAGTACAAAATCCTGAGGGTGATTGGATTCCAATTGCAGCAAAAAGCAAATCTATTGTTTGTAATATTGGAGATATGATGCAATTAGTTACACGCTCTCAACTTAAAAGCACCAGCCACAGGGTTGTAGATATGAACGCCGGCTCATCTGCATCTCGATATAGCATGCCTTTTTTTCTACATCCTTCCCCAGAAGTTGAGCTTTGTTCTATAGTTGATGATTCAACTGAATCTATTAGCGCACATGATTTTTTAGAGGAAAGACTTAGAGCAATTAAGTTATACTAAGCCATGACAATCACCTCGTTATTTCAAATTATTATTGGCTTTATTGGCTTGGTTTGTATTGCTATTCCATTTTCTCAAAATAGATCGACTATAAATTACCGACATATTATCGCAGCCATAATACTGCAGATTATTTTAGCTTTTGCCCTATTAAAAATACCCTTCATAGTTCAAATTTTTGCCTATCTCTCCGAAGGTGTAACTGCCTTGCAAGCAGCAACTCAAGAGGGAGCTGAGTTTGTTTTTGGTTATCTAAGTAATAGCTCAATATCGCCATTTCAAAACTCTGGTACTGGTAACTCAATGATTTTTGCTTTTCAAATACTGCCTTTAATTATAGTAATCTCAAGTCTGTCTGCATTGCTGTGGTTTTGGAATATCTTGCCATTAATTATTAGAGCCATATCTAAAATATTTGAAAAGCTCTTTAATATTGGTGGCCCCATTGGATTGGGCGCAACTGCTAATATCATTATGGGTCAGGTTGAAGCTCCTTTATTAGTAAGGCCATACCTATCAAAGATGAGTGAAAAAGAGTTATTAATTCTTATGACTGCTGGGATGTCGACTGTTTCTGGCTCTATTATGATTGCGTTAGTCTCAATGCTCACACCACAATTCCCAGATATCAATTTGATTCAACACCTTGTATCAGCCTCTATTTTGTCTATTCCTGCTGCCATCATGTATGCAAATATTATGATTCCATCATCAGAAGTTACCAATTTTGATGGTAATTCTGTGCCTAAAGTATATGACAGTTCCATGGATGCAATTACAAGAGGCACAAGAGATGGATTAGATATCTGTTTAAATGTTGGTGCAATTTTGATTGCATTTATAGCACTGGTTTCATTATTTAATTCTTTGCTCGGTATTTTCGGTGGTTGGGTTGGAATATCAGACCTTTCCTTGCAATTAATTCTTGGTTATATTTTCTTTCCAATTGTATGGCTTATGGGGGTTCCTTTATCTGAGACTTTAGCCTCAGCTGAGTTATTAGGTTTGAAAACTGCGCTAAATGAATTTGTGGCTTATGGTGCCCTTGCAAATCTAGAACCTGGAATTCTATCGGATAGATCAAAATTGATTACCTTGTATGCTTTGTGTGGTTTTGCCAATTTCTCCTCAGTTGGAATTCTTGTTTCAGGTATAAGTGCCATGGCTCCAGAAAGAAAAAATGATCTAATTAAGGTTTCTATAAAAGCATTGGTTGGAGCAACACTTGCCTCTTGTATGACAGGATTGGTTATAGGTATTTTTTAGTTCAAGAAAACAATTGAAGCATTTAAAAATGCTGCAAATGATAGCCATAAAATATATGGCAGATATAGATAAAATAATATTCTTGATTCACCTCTTAATATTTTAATAATTTTCTGATTAAGAAATATTAGTATGCTTATATCTATAAGAGCTATTAGAGGGGCGTGAAAATAAAAAAATATCCATGACCATGCAGCATTAGCAGCTAATTGCATCATAAAGAGCCCTGAAATTTTTTCAGCCATCCTGAATGACACAAACGCCATGATTGCATACAGGATGGGCCAAACAATCCCAAAAACATAACTTGGTGGATTTAACGGACTCTTAACCAACTCTGCATACCAACCATCAGAATTGATGTAGATATTTGCAAGAGAGCCAATTATAGAAGTTAAAATTACCAATATAGGCAAAATGTACTTCATCAATTTATGCTTTTTCTACTAAGATAGAGCAAATTGAGTACCCAGCTCCAAAAGAGCAGATTATTCCCTTTTGACCTTTGGTTAGATGATTATATTTATGAAATGAAATTAGGGATCCTGCTGAACCGGTGTTGGCATATTCATCGAGGACATTTGGAGCCCGCTCTGGCGGAAAGTCATCTCCTAATAATTTTTTTACAACATATGTATTCATATTTATATTGGCTTGATGTAGCCAGTACTGCTCAACCTCATCTGGCAATAAGCTATTTTCTTCCAGATGATCAGTAATTAGTGATGCAACCATAGGCATTACTTCTTTGAAGACACTTCTACCATTTTGTACAAACAACAGCTCTTCTTCTGTGTAATCTTTATCTTCTATGGCATTCATAAAACCAAAATTATTTCTTATATTATTTGAAAAATGAGTTTTTAATTTAGCATTAAGTATTTTAAATTTATTTGGCGATTTGGAATCTTTTTCGATGACAGCTGCCGTGCAAACATCACCGAAAATAAAATGACTATCTCTGTTTTTAAGATTATTGTGTGCAGTGGTAATTTCTGGATTTATGACCAATACTTTTGAGGCTTTCCCCGATGCTATATCTGAATAGGCATTGCTTATTCCAAACGTAGTTGATGAGCAACCTACCATCATGTCATATGCATAACCTTCAATACCTAATTCGTTTTGAACCTCAATGGCTATTGCTGGATAAGCCCTTTGAAGGTTTGCAGTTGAAACAATCACTGCGTCAATATCAGCAGGTCTTAATTCAGCATTATCAAGTGCTTGCTTTGCTGCAATGACACTTATTTCTGCGCAAAGTGATAGTGCGTCATCGTCTCTTGCTTTTATCTGCGGTTTCATGCATTTTGGATCAAGCAAGGATTCTTTTTCTATCACATATCTATTCTTTATTCCCGAGGCTTTGACTATAAATTCTTCAGAAGAGGGCTCTAAGGCTATTAGAGTGCCAGATTCTATTTCTTTGGCATGCTCAACATTATAAAGCTCAACATAGCTGTTAAATGATTCAACAAGTTCTTCATTGGATATTTTATGGGGAGGAGTCCAAACCCCTGTTCCAGAAATATATATATCTTGCATGCGTTTACCCTATTACATGTTATTTTATAGTCATATGGAAAAAATATCATTAGATACTCCCTCTGACTCTAATTTGCACTTTGATCTTTGCCAATCAAAGGTTGAATCAACTCACGGTTTGGTTCAAATTTCTCATGGTATGGCAGAGCATAAAGGGAGATATCAAGAGTTTACAAATTTTTTAAATATGAATGGTTTTCATGTCGCAATTCATGATCATAGAGGTCATGGAGATAATATACTAGATAATCAAATTGGATTTTTTGATAATGATGATGGATGGAATTTAGTGGTAGAAGATTTGCTTGCTATCCACTCGGAGACTAATAAACTTTTCCCTGGCTTATCTAAAATTCTATTAGGTCATAGCATGGGTTCTTGGATTGGTTTGTCAGCACTTCAGCAAAACAATAGTTTTGATGCTGTTCTGCTTTCTGGTTCAAGCTATCCAAATTCCTCTGAGACTTTTTTGCAAAAATTATTCCTTAAAATAGAAATGTTTAGGCTTGGAAAAAAGGGATATAGTCATCCACTACATAAAACAATTTTTGGAGGCTTTAATAATAAATTTAAAAACACCCAAACTCCAAATGATTGGTTATCAAATGACTCAGATAGAGTAGATAATTACACAAAGGATCCTTTATGTGGTTTTATTGTTTCTAATCAACTCTGGGCAGATGTTATAGAGGGAATTAAGTCAGTTTTTGATTCACAAAATTTAGCATTGATAAATAAGAATATCCCCATTCTAGTTTTCTCTGGTACCCATGATCCTGTTGGGGCTATGGGAAAAGGAACAACAAGATTACATGAATGTTTAATTGAGAATGACTGTATATCAGAGCTTTACCTTGTTGATGAAGCTAGACATGAAACTCTTAATGAAACCAATAGGATGACAACTTATAATTATGTTTTAACATTTTTGATGAATAATTTAAAAGGAGCTTGAATTGGATTTAGAAAATAAGGTATCTCTTGTTACTGGAGGTGGCCAAGGTATAGGAGAGGGTATTGCTAAAGTTTTAGCCTCGCATGGATCCAAGGTAATGATTGTGGATTTAAATAGTAAATCGGCTGAGAAAGTGGCGAAGGAAATAAACTCACTTTATCCGAACTCTGCAGCTTTCTTTGAGGCAGATCTAACTGATTCTAAGGCAATTCACTCAATGATTGATACTACTTTATCAACGTTTACAAAACTAGATTGCATCTGTAATAACGCAGCTGCATCAAAAGGTTTGGGCCCAGTTGAAAATTATTCACTTGAAGATGTCCAGGCTACGCTTGATTTAACTTTCACCTCATTGTGGAAATGCTTGCAAGTTGAAATTAAGTCTTTAAAAGAGCAATCAATTCCTGCTTCTATTGTAAATATTTCTTCAAATTCAGCGATTAGGGGTTACGCTTTTAATTCTATTTATGCGGCTAGCAAGGCCGCAGTAAATAATTTAACTCAATCTGTTGCTAAGGAAGTTGCTAGAAATGATATTAGAGTAAATGCAGTTTCACCCGGTACTATCAATACTCCAGGAGTCAGGCAGTATTTTGAATCTGAGCCAAAAGCAAAAGAAATGCTAGAAAAATCATCTTTGCTAAGAAGAATTGGTGAGCCTGAAGAAATTGGTGAGCTAGTTTCATTCCTGCTTTCAGATAGATCCTCATTTATTACTGGGCAGGTTATTTCTGTAGATGGCGGCTCCTCTATTAATTAAAATAGAATGATAAAAAAATTATTCGAATATCCGGAACTTGAGCGTGTTGAAAAAAATGACGTTCGTTATTATCGAGATTCTAAAGAAAATCTTGTGCCATCTGTTACAACGATTCTATCAGCAACTGGAGATCATTCTGGTATCGATGCTTGGAAGAGAAGAGTAGGCCCCAAAACCGCAAAAGAAATTGTTAATGAAGCAACCACAATAGGAACCGCTGTTCACTTAGCTATTGAAAACTATCTTCATGGACTTGATTGGGAGCAATTTACTGATGACAGATTGGGCTTAATGGCGCATCAGATAGCCAAGAGATTTGTTGATGATTGTTTGGGTGATATAGAAGAAGTTTGGGGCCTTGAATCTGGGTTGGTTGTAGATGGGTTGTATGCTGGAACAGCAGATTGCATAGGTATTTTTAAGGGCAAGCCTACAATCATAGATTTTAAAACAGCAAAAAAAATTAAAAGAAAAGATTGGATTGAGGATTACTTTCTTCAAGGGGCAGCTTATGCCAATGCACATAATGTTATGTATCAAACTAACATAGAATCGATTGCAATATTAATGGTAGATCGAGATCTGTTATTTAAAGAGTTTCTAATTAAGAATAAAGAATTTGAAAGCTATACAGATAAATGGAAACAGAGGATTATAGGTTACTATAAAATACATGAAATTTTAGGGAGAGAATAAATGAATGATTTAAAAGATAGAATTGTAATGATCACAGGTGCTAGCTCTGGTTTTGGTAAAGAGGCAGCAAAAATGTGCGTTGCCTTAGGGGCAAAAGTCGTATTGGGTGCACGAAGAGAAGATAAATTAAAACAGTTGTGTGATGAACTTGGTTCTGATTCTGCAATTTGCAAAGCAACAGATGTAACATCTAAAGAGCAGATGCATGCATTGGCTCAACATGGCATTGATGCTTTTGGAAGAATTGATTCGCTTGTTAATAATGCGGGAGTGATGCCCTTATCATTGCTTGAAAAAGGTAGGACTGATGAATGGGATCACATGATTGATGTAAATATTAAAGGTGTTTTGTATGGCATTGATTCAGTTTACTCGCATATGCTTGAAAGAGAATCAGGTCAAATAATTAATATTTCCTCTGTTGCAGGAAAAAGAGTAATGCCGGGTAGCGCGGTTTATTCTGGAACAAAATATGCTGTTAGAGCGATCTCTGAGGGTTTAAGATTAGAATCTTCTGGAAAGATTCAAGTTACCTGTATTTATCCCGGCGCTTTTAAAACTGAATTAGCTTTTTCTATTAAAGATGAATCAATGCTTGAGGCTTTAATGAGTAGAGGTATTGGCAATATTGCACAGCCAGCAGAAAGAGTTGCTGAATCGATAATATATGCTTTACAGCTTGATCCAGGAGTTTCTGTTAATGAGATTGTTATTAGACCAACCGCTCAAGAAGCTTAGTAAATTTTAATCATGAGATTATTTCTTATTGTTGCTAGCTTATATGCTCCAGCGATATTACAAGCCACTCAATGTATAGATGCAGATTTAATTCTTCATAGGGGCAATATCTATACTGGGCAAACCGATCAATCCTTTATTGGTTCAATAGCTTCACAAGGAGCAAAAATTACATATGTTGGCAAAGTTTTATCAGATGCAGAGATTGCGTGTTCTGATGCAGAAGTTATAAATTTAAATGGTAAATATGTATTTCCTGGATTTACAGACGCTCACGGACATCTTAAAGGGATTGGTTATAGAGAGCTCACCTTAAATCTACAAGGAATTTCTTCACTTAATGAAACCCTTCAAGTTGTAAGGAGTTATATATCAACTAAGGAGGAAGGTGAGTGGGTCATAGGTCGAGGTTGGATTGATAAAGTTTGGCCTGAAAAAAGATTTCCATCAAGATGGGATCTTGATTCTTTTTCTCCTGATAATCCAGTAATTTTAGAAAGAGCAGATGGCCATGCTGTAGTTGTGAATAGTGTAGTTTTAGAATTAGCAGGCATTAATAAGAGTACTCAAGACCCGCAAGGCGGTTTTATAGAAAAGGATCAAACAGGAGAGCCAACCGGTTTATTGGTTGATATGGCAATGAACTTAATAGCTGATCTGATTCCTAAATTGTCGAGAGATAACGATAAGGAAGCTTTCTTAGAAGGAATAAATAGGAATGTTAGTCTTGGATGGACCCAAATACATATCCCAGGAGGCACGTTTGACGATATTTCAATTTTAAATGAAATTAAATCTGAGAATAAGTTACTGCAAAGGGTTTATTTTATGGTTAGCGATGGTGAACCTGCAGATCGTTTACTTGAGAATGGACCAATTATTGACCCTGAACATTTTTTAACTGTACGGGCAATTAAAATGTATGCTGATGGAGCTCTAGGTTCACGGGGAGCAGCTTTATTAGAAAAATATAGTGATTATGATGGCAAAGGAGTTTTTATTTTTCTTGAAGATGAAACAAAGCCTAGATTATCCAAAGCATTAATTAAAGGTATTCAGATTGGGACTCATGCTATTGGGGATCATGGTAATAGAGTTGTCTTAGATTGGTATGAAGAAGCATTTACACAAGCTAAAAAAAATAATGAATTGTTTAAATCACCTCGATGGAGAATAGAGCATTCACAAAATATTAAACCTGAAGACCAACGTCGCTTTGTTGAATTGAGTGTCATTCCCTCAATGCAACCATCTCATGCTATTGGTGATTTGCACTTTGCTGTAGATAGGTTAGGACTAGAAAGAATTGATAATGCGTATGCATGGAGAAATCTTATTGACCAGGGGTTAATTATTGCGGGCGGAACTGATGCACCTGTTGAAATCGGTGACCCAAGGATTGAATTTTATGCAGCTGTTACAAGAAAGGATGTGGATGGATATCACGGAGAAGGTTGGAATCTGCATCAGAGACTCTCAAGGCTAGAGGCATTAAAAATGTTTACAATTTGGCCTGCAATTGCTTCTTTTGAGGAAAATATTAAGGGAACAATAGAAGTTGGTAAGCTAGCTGATTTTTCTATTTTTGATCAAGATTTAATGACTATTCCTGAGCTTGCAATACTAGAATCAAAAAATATTCTCACGGTTGTTGGTGGCAGGGTGGTATATCAAGACTAAGTTTTATTTTTTTCTAGAATTAAATCTGCACACTTGGCTCCAATTACATTGCAAGTTGCATTTGTATTACCTGAAATGATATTTGGAAATATTGATGCATCAGCCACCCTGAGCCCCTTGATACCTTTTATTTTCAATTCGTCGTCTACTACGCATTCCTCCCCTTTACCCATCTTGCATGTTCCTATTGGATGATAAACTGATAAAGACTCATTTCTGATGAATTCTTCAATATCAGTTTTTTTAATACATTGACTCCCGGGCTGTAATTCCTTTGCTCCCAATTCTTGCATGGGAGAGGTTTTAAATATTTCCCTAATCTTTTGAACTCCTTCAATCATCGATTCCATATCTTTTGTTTCATCAAGATAATTTGCATAGATTTTTGGTGCATCTTTTGGATCGGAAGAAACCAGCTCAAGATGACCTCGACTTTGAGGCCTTAAATTACAGACAGATGCTGTGATTCCAGATGAAGGCTTCATGGCACCATTTTTATTGTATTTTCCAGCACCTGGTGCAAAGTGAACTTGAGCATTTGGAGTTTTTTCAATCAGATTAGTTTTAAAAAATACTCCTATGTCTGAAGCTGGATAGGTCATTAATCCTTTTTGCTGGGTGAAGTATTCAAAAAAATTTTTAATCATACCCAAAGGATTCATGAGCTCACTAAAAGTTTTTAATTTATTAATTTTGTAGCTTATATTTACCGTTAGATGATCTTGTAAGTTTTGTCCTACACCAGGTAAATCATGTACTAAGGGTATTTTGAGATCTTTGAGATGTTTCTTTGGACCTATTCCAGACAGCATTAATAACTGAGGTGAGTTTATACTTCCACCGCAGAGTATTATCTCAGAGGTGCATCCAATAATCTGAATGCCACTTTTATTTTTTATTTTTACACCTATTGCTCTTTTGTTTGACGTGATAACTTTTTCAACTAAAGTGTTTGTTAATAACTGGAGATTAGGTCTATCGAGTATGGGTTTCAAAAAAGCATCAGATGCACTAAACCTTTGTCCGTTTTTAATATTAACCTGATATTGACCATATCCCTCTTGATCTTCACCATTAAAATCATTATTTTTAGTTAATCCATATTCCTTGCAAGCATTTAAAAAAGATCTAGAAGCCTCAAGTATTGGTTGATAAGTTTCTACCCACAGTGAACCAAAATTTCCATGAAATTGATCTTCATGATTCTGGTTATTTTCAAGTGCAACGAAGTATTTCATTAGATCTCTATAACCCCAACCTTCATTTCCTTCATTTTTCCAACCTTGATAGTCTTCAGCTTGCCCTCTGATATAAAGCATCCCATTGATTGAGCTACTTCCTCCGAGAGTTTTTCCTCGTGGCCAGTTAATTGTTCTATTGTTTAATTTTTTTTCTGGTTCAGTTTCATACCCCCAACCATATTTTTTATTTTTAAATAAAGAGCTAGCAGCTAACGGCATTTTAATTGATGAATGTTTATCCATTGGACCCGCTTCAATTAATAGAACAGAATTTTCAAGATTTTCTGAGAGTTTATTTGCCAAAACGCAGCCTGCACTTCCTGCACCAATAATGATATATTTGTGACTAAATTTCATAAATCTAATATCTATCAGGGAGTAAAATGCGTCAAGTAATTGCAATTGGTGGAGGGGGTTTCGGTAGGACTCAAGAATCAAATTTAATTGAGCAATTTATCTTAGATCAAACATCTAAGAAAAATCCAAAAATTTGTTTTATTCCAACAGCAACAGGAGATTTAGATCCGTATATTGTTAATTACTACTCTGTCTTTTCTAGACTTAATTGTGAACCTACCCATATAAGCTTTTTTAAAAGGACTATAGATCTAGAAGATCACATCTTAAAGCAAGATGCTATTTTTGTTGGAGGAGGTAATACTAAAAGCATGTTGGCTGTCTGGAGAGACTGGGGCCTAGATTCAATTTTAAAACATGCATATGATCAAGGTGTTGTAATGAGTGGTGTTAGTGCAGGGGCTATTTGTTGGTTTGAAAGTGGATTAACTGATTCCTGGAAAAGTGAACTTAAGATGATGGATTGTATGAATTTTATCCCTGGAAATTGTGCCCCCCACTATGATGAAGAGCCAGAAAGACGTCCAGCAACTAAAAAATTTCTTGAGGATCAATCTATTGATTTTATGTATGGCATAGAAGGAGGAGCTGCTCTTCATTTTATAGATGAGAAACCTAATTCAACCATTAGATTTAAAAAAAATAAAAATGCTTATAGAGTTACTCTTGAATTAAATAAAATTCATGAGAGCGCATACCAAGCAAAGGAATTAGATTAATGAATTTATGGTTTCTAATAAATCCCTTTGTTGCATTGCTGGCAAGATCACCGCTTCATTTTATTATCAGTCATCAGATACTTGTTATTAAATTTGAGGGCAAGAAATCTAGAAAAAATTACTTAGTTCCAGTTAGCTATCATCAACACGCATCCTCATACACATGCGTCACACTGAGGTCGAACATTTGGTGGAGAAATCTCAAAGAAATAACTCATACTCAAATTTGGCTTAAGGGCAAGCTAAGAGATGCGCAAATTAATATAGAATTTAATAATGACCAGGTTGTTGAAAGTACTTTAAGAGATCTCGTCACTAATAATAAAGTCGATGCTTATTTTGCAAAGATCAAACTAGATAAAGACGGCTCACCATATACAGATGATTTAATGAATGCTGCAAAGCTCCATACCGTTTTAAAATTTACAGTTTCTTAAATTATTCTCTTATTTTAATCTGTTTCTCAGTTCTTATTTCCATTTGTGTTTTTCCCTCATGCTCAGAAATATAACCTTTAACACAAACACTTTTTCTTTTAAGAAATTTTTCTGGCTTGTATGAAAAATATTCTGAAAATCTACCAAACCATATCAAGCCAGTCATTTGCTGATTCGGGTAGTCTCTTCCAAAATTTAGAAATATAGGCCCCCCAGACGCTCTTTTTAAATATTTTGTTGAAACTATTCTACCGCACACAATTTTGGTTTCACCCACATATTTATAGGCCTCTTTAACTTCTATAGCTTGTTCTGATTGAGCATATAGATAAAAAGGAGATAAAAATAATAAACTAAAATAAAAAAGATTTTTAATTCGGTTAGTAATATATTTCATAACTAAATAATAGTATAAATTTCCTTTTTTGGCCTGAATAAGTTAATTTATTATCTAATAATGAAGATTTAGGTAATTTTATGTTTACAAGAATGGACCATGGCACTGAAGAGGAATGGCAGCATATAAGTGATGAGCATATGCCACATATCTTTGATATGCCAAAAAGAATTATCTCCATGCTCAAGCAAACCGAGTCATTAACCCTTGGCTTTGGAACTGATCAACTCCATCATGCCTTGCAAACCGCTACAATGGCCAGGAGGGCAGGTGCAGATGACGAGATGGTGCTTATAAGCTTGTTACATGATATTGGGAAAGTTATTAACGTGCCTAACCATGGTCAAATTGCAGCAGAAATGATCAAACCTTACGTTAGCGAAGATGCTTACCATATTATTCGTACTCATCAGGATTTTCAGGGAGAACATTACTATCACTACATGGGCAAGCCCCAAGATCTACGAAAACAGTTTGAGAATGAATCATGGTATGCAAAAGCAACTGAATTCACAGATGAATGGGATCAAGCTGCATTTGATCCTGAGTATAAAACTGATACCTTGGAATCGTTTGAGCCCTTAATTAATAAATTTTTTGCAGCCCCTCATACCATTATCTGATTCAAAATTCTTATTAAATATTTTAATTTAGTTATAATCTTGCACCTTATTGGCTGCTCGAGTGTTCAACTAAAAACAACAATTGAATCAAAATCTAATCCAAGTCTTTGCTACAGCATGATATATAAAAAGCAATCTGTTTCAGATGACTATTTTAGGTTAATGCTTGATGAGGCATTGAGAAGAGATCTAGATTGTAAATTAATTGCAAAAGAAATTTTAGATTTTCAAAAATTCATCTCAGGTTCTTCTGCCTCTAACTCCATTACAGCAGATTCCCCAACAAGCCCACCAACTGAAATTATTCATCCGGTAACAGGTCGGACTCCAAAATAATAGAAGTTTAATTTATAGATTATTCAAATCCCTGAATTCATTTTAAGTATTTCGGATTCATGGGGTTTTAACTCTTGTCTTGAAATAGGTATAGCTTCTCTTATCTTATTAGCGCTATCTATTAAACAGACCTCAGAAGAGGCAAGAGGACCCGATTTAAAATTATTCGTATTCATTCCTTCTTGAACCAAGTTTATTAAATAAGTGTCTTCATTGTTTACTTGTCTGTTAATTCTCCAATTTAGATATTGAGCAGCCTTAGTTTCCCGACGCTCGTCTGGAAGGGCATAGGCTATTTCTCGTATCATTGTTGTGTTTGCATCGATAGGAATAAATTGCATGAAATCCATTTGTTCTGGGTAAATATCAAATGCAAGATTTGGCCATAATCTGTAATAAAGCCAATATCTTTGTTTCTCATCTGGAAGATGATCCATATGAGGCAAGTATTTATCATAGAGTCTGTTAGATAAGTTATCTTTACGAATATTAGCTCCGTCTCCCCACATTTTATGTATGTATCCATTATTGCTTGAGACTTCAACTCCATAGCTCTTACCAACAAGATTTGATAATCCAGGATGCGCTATAGGTATGTGCAAAGTATCGATATAGTTATCAGCAACTTGCTTCCAATTTACATTCCTGGGTCTCATTGTTACGCGACCCAATGGCTGCATTTCTTCAAGTCTATATTGCTCAATTTCTTGTATATATGGCGCAAATTGCTCTTGAACGCTTGGCATCTCTGATTCTAATAATTTAACAAAAATAAAACCTTGAAAAATCTCCAATTCAACACTTTGCAGTCCATTATCTTTTTTATTGAAATCTTTGAACTGGTCCTCATAAGGAACCTTGATTAGATTGCCCTTAAAATCATATCCCCAGGCATGATATGGACAGGTTATTTTATGATTGCAAGTTCCAGAAACCTCATCAATTAGTTTAGTACCTCTGTGAGAACAAAAGTTATGAAATGCTGCAACAGATCCATCTTCGCTTCTTATAACAAAAATTCGTTCATTAAAAATATCAAATGTAAAAAAATTCCCTGGCTCAGGTATGTTTGAAAGATGACAAACTAACTGCCAATTTTTAAGAATTAATTCTTTTTTTTCGAGCTCGAAAAATGCCTCGCTTGTATATGTCCATCCAGGCAAGCTTTTAAACTGTTGTTTCATATTTTAAATTCTTTTTAAGGGCCTGGTTAGGCAGGTTGGCCCACCTTCACCTTTTCGACTAATTTCAATTCCCTTATAAGATCTTATTTTACATCCAGCATTCTCAAGTTCAAACTGAACCTGCGGTAATTGTTCAAGCATGATAATTGATCTTGGTGAAGTTGCTAAAACATTACATCCCATCAAGGGATACTCTGAATTAGACACTTCAACAAACTTTATACCTAGATCACTCAGCCACTTGATGAAGGGATTTGGTATGAATGGTTTATATATTAGAGCCAAGTCCTTATCGAGTGGTGAAATTATTGACATCAAATGCAGCACATCGTCTGGATGATCTGGATCAGGTAAATTTACAATATGCAGATCAACATTTGGACCTAATATTTCTTTTAGTTGCCTTATACCTTCGGCGTTTGTTCTTGGTCCCAGCCCAACAGCGGCATGTTTATTATCAATCCATATAAAATCACCACCCTCTAATGTTCCTGGAGCTTTTATTTGCCCCCCAATTTTATAACCTCTTGATGAGAGTGTTTTGAAATTCTCTATAGCTTCAGGCGTTCTGCTTGCTCTGCCCATGTTGCATAGAATTAAGCCTTTCTCACACAATAAAATACTATCTCTTGTATAAATGCTATCGAGGGTTAATTCGTTGGAAGGGGGTAAATCAATTACTTCCATTCCATCATCTGTAAGCAAACTTCTAAAATACTTATATTCATTAATTGCTTTTTTAAAATCAGGTTTTGAATGATATCTTAGGGCCTCCCATTCACTTAAAATTTTCTCATCATCAATAAAACTTGAAAGCGGGGATCTTATAGCAACTTCATTTATTTGAGAGTACTCATTTAATATATTCACGATTCTATTTCTTCAGCAGGTAAATAGGTGTTCCAATTAAAATTAGAATAAGCGAATAGATTATCATTTCAATGCCAGCACCCCATATAGCAAAAAATGCATACAAAAAAGTTCCACATGATATCAAAAGAGCATTATTTCGTTTCTGATTTTTCTCATCAGTTTGTACAAACTTAAACTCAGCAATCGCACAGAAAGCGTATGCAATTAATGTTGATAGTGTTGAGAGCATGGCCATAAAAACAAACGCATTTACGATACCTTTTGTATAATTCAATATTAAAAGAACGCTTACAAAACTTCCTGTTAACAGATACGTAAAAACAGGTGTTCCAGCTTTAGTTAACATTACAAATTTGCTAGGAAGCAACCCATCCCTTGCTGCTGCAAGGCTAAGATTGCCTGCAGTTAGTGTGTTTGCATTTAATGAGCCAAGTGTAGAAATAAGGGCTCCTATGCTTATTATTATGCCTCCCGTGACTCCTAAAATCTTTGTCGCTGCCAATGCAAATGGCGCAGAAGAGTTAATTAATTCGTTTGCTGGAACAATTGCGGCTATTGCAATACTTACTAAGATATACAGAATTAAGATTGTTAAAACAGATGCAATTAAAACCTTTGGGATAGTTTCTTGAGGGTTGATAACATTATCTGCTGGGACCGTAGCAGTCTCAATACCAATAAATGACCACATTACTAGAGTTGTTACAGTAGCAAGCAATGAAATTGGGTGAAGATTACTAGGATTTAGATCAGGTAAATTGCTGCTATTAAAGTTAGCCGCACCAAGAAAAATAATAAATATGAGAGGAAGTATTTTTAATATGGTTGAGATTAGTTGAAATTTAGAGCTATTTTCTAAACTCTTGATATTTAGAATAACAATGGTCCATACCAGTATCAATGATGCAAATAAAGAATAAGTTGGAGTACTTGAAATTGTAGGAATAAAAAAACTCAAGTAGCCAACAAATGCAATTGATATTCCTGCAATTGCCGAAATGCATGCTACCCAATAGGTCCAAGCAATGATAAAACCTGAAAAATTACCAAGCCCCTCATTTACATAAACATAAGGACCGCCAGTTTTTGGAATCCTTTTTACCAGCCTAGCCATTGTTAAGGCAACTAAAATTGAGCCTCCACCAGCTATTATCCACCCACCAAATCCAAGCATCCCGTAGGGAGCCAACATTGTAGGCATCATGAAAATACCAGAACCTATGGCGCAACCAACAGCTATAGACCAGCCTCGCCAAAAACCTATAACTCTATGTTGTTCAGAACTCATTTAGTGATAATACACCTAATATGTAAGGTTTTTTAAGCATATAATTTTGTATTTAATGTACGGCGGGAGTAAAAAATTTTAGACTGGCTTATTTAGGATTTTCCAGCCATTATGATTACAGTTTTGTATAACACTGGAGCCATTATCAACCAAGGTAATTGTGTTTGAAGCATTACACTTCTTCCATTGAATTCAAATAATAGCGGGTTAAAAAATTGTCCAGTAGGTGCTAAAGGGGCCCATGAAAGAAGTTTTCCCTCAGACAATTGATCGTAATACAAAAATAGTTCCACAAGAAGGTTCTGTGTGATGCACCATATTAATAAAATGCTAAATGCAGCCCAATTCCATTGCTGAAAAACCTGATAATTTTTTCCGCTGTATCTCCACATTAGCCACAACCCTCCAAGGGAAATTGTTCCAGCATCTGCCATTGAGTTTAAGAGCCAGTTTGTATGAATAGGAATCCATTGATTTAAAATTTCCGATCTTCGTAAATTGACTGGATCTCCTTCAATCCATCCATAGGTAAACCAAAGCTCCCAACCTAATGCACAGGCAAGAAATGCCCCTAAATATATCGATGGTACCCAGATTGGGATTTTATCTTTTTTATAAAAATAAATAATTAGAGGAACAAGGGCGCTAACATAAACAATTGTTATCACCCTTAATTCTTCTAATGACATTATTTTAAATTGGGCGTCTTAAATATATTTGACTTGCTCCATCTTGAGTAACTAATTCCCAGCCTTCTTGACCAAGTTTATTCAATTCAATCCTAGACATTTCATATTTCCAATGGACAGCATCTTTATATTCAATTTTAAATGCTTCAGTTTCATCGTTAGAGTAACCCATTGCAGTTGAATTGCTATGATCAACAATTTTATATTCCCATTTAGTCATTTTCATCTCCTGCCGGTTGGCAATAAGATGCGTTCCTTCAGTATTATTACCTACTTCCGTCCCAAGATAAGGATGAACGATATTAATATTAAACAAATATGGGAGATTGATGTCAATTAATTCTAATGAAGTGACATTTCATCATTTTTATATATAATTTTTAGTTCAAAAATAAAAGGAGAAGTAAGTTGTTTCAAATATATAAAGATAAGTCAGGTAAACATCGTTTTCGTTTGAAAGCGAAGAATGGTGAAAATATTATTTCATCTCAAGCCTATGCTTCAAGATCAACCTGTATGAAGGGTATTAGATCTGTAGCCAAAAATTCAATGTCGAAAGATAATTTTAAATCTAAAGAAAATAAAGCCGGAAAATGGAACTTCAATCTGGTCGCTGCTAATAATAAGGTTATTGCAACTTCTCAAAGTTATGCAGATAGATCGTCAATGAATAAAGGAATTAAGAGCGTAATGACAAATGCTCCAAAGTTAAAAATTTCATAATATTTTTCTGAGTTAATTAATATTAGTTCTGGATAATATAATTCTCAATATTTTTAATTGTTTTTGCATTTTCTAGGATCTGACTTTTATAAGAACTATAAATATCTATGTTCGTATCTATTTTTTTTTCTAATTTTTCACTGCTATTAATAACTAGCTGAATATTTGAAGCATTGTTGCTTATTGCTGTTTCAATTTTTTTAAGCTTATCCATTTCCTTTACGGTGCTTGATTGAGAAAATTCATTCATGTTCATCACCTTATCTTGAAGTTGTTGGTTTTGGTAAATAAGCATGGTAATAATTAGTATTAAACATCCGTTAATAATATTTTGCTGCATATTCATAATTTCTCCCAAATAATCATTTTGATTTAGTTTATCTTGATTCTCAATAATAAGTAATTTGAGTAAATCTTCGTCATGGACTTCCTCTCACATTTACTTATTTCTATAAGGTTTGATAATTTCAGTTGAAGATAAAACTTCTGTTAATCCAATTTGATCTCTAAATAAAATTACTAAGATCATCAATAAACATATAAAAAGAAATACAAATAACGCTTTTCTTCCAACTGAAGGATCATTTGGCAATATTGGCTTTTCGCCAATGGCTTCAATATAGTCTGAATATAAATTACATAGCGTCAATATGTAAATAGGCCTAAGAAAAATCACTACCACCATAGTTGCTACACCAATGGGAATGATCATGTATTGATAAATTTTTACAATATCTAGATTTCCTGAATTAGCATATACTCCGTCTCCCATTAAAAACATAAGTATTATTGCGCCAATATATGCAGCAATCCCTACAACCCAGCAGATGCTAGAATAAGCAGCTCTAAGCTTAAGAATATCTGCAAATTTTGCTTTTACAAACTTAATAGAGTTTTTTCCCGAAGTTAATAAATTATTCCCAAGCACCATGCTTGGTAAAACCCCTGCAGTACCTACTTTCCATGCATAATATAAAGCCTCTTCTTTAGCTTGCCTTAGTAATCTAGCCTCTCTTTGTATTGGAGTTTCATATTCATCTTCTGCTGGAAGTCTACTTATTATTTGTCTCACGGTAATCCAACCATCAATAAAATGAAAAGACCATGTGGCCCATGAATTAGATAGAGATGCTTGTAAACATTTTATTGTTGTTGATTCTTTTTTTTGTTTATGCAAGAAATGTGCAGACCCCATCGCAGATGAAAAAATACCTATTGGAAAGGCTGCAAGTAAGATACAAAACCAGCCCCACAATACTAAAGGTATATCAGCAAGCACAGTGCAATTTTCTTGGCCACTATCAATACATTGTCCGATTTCATCCCATACTGGTTGAGGTATCCATGAAAGCATCTGTAACCATAAGACGTATGCTAAAAGTACAAAAACCCATTGCATAATACCAAAAAGAAAAATTTCTTTTTCTTTAAAACCAAGAGAAATGGCATAACCAATCTTTGAAGTAAAATCTTTAGAGCTACCTTTTGGTAAATTTTTCATTTCAGCCATCTCACTAATTTCATCTGAAACGAATTTGATATTATTAGAAAAATGCTTAGTTATAGGGTGTAAGAATTTAGCAATTCGCTTTTTTATTGCTTGTAATTTCTTTCGATTTCTTTCGATTTCTTTTGGATCAGTGGTATTAACTATTTCAATTTTTTTCAATTGCATTAATTCCTTTTTATGATTTGTTTTTCAACTTATAGGGGCAAGCTCTCTATGTTAAAGATAATATACCGGTTATTAGTAATTAGTGTAATTCTTTATCATGGACTTCGTCATGTCACATTTACTTATTTATAAAAGTCTTTAAAATGCCTTACCTATAGGAACGGAGAGATGGCAGAGCGGTTGAATGCACTGGTCTTGAAATGCAAGATAACCCCTTTATATCTATTTACTGCTTCTTAAAACCCCACTAAATCAATACTTAAGATTTCTTAACGAGTCATAATGTCTAGTAAAGTGCGTAACGAAGTGCGTAACTTTTTTAATTACCTTAATTGAAAGAGGGTGACTCTAGAAAAAGACTGATCGTGCGAATTACCCACAGTGAAAGTTGATTAAGAACCTACTTATTTTAATATTGGCTCAATTTTAGAGCATTGAAAATAGTGGGAGTAGGCCTTAAACATCCCATTCTCATCTCTGTCCAAAGAGAAATCAGCTGCTATTGAATCATATCTAGTCGCAACTAATCTTCCACTGATGGTGTCAAGGGTATGTACAAATTTTCTTACTGCTTGATCTTCGCCTGTAGTCCATATAAATTTATTCATTTTTTGTACAACGAAAAATGGGTAGCCATATATCTCAACAATAGCTCGGGTTTCATCCAACATTTTTATAACCAAAGACTGGTCTTCCATCCTCTCTAGTTCCTTTGATAATGATGTGTCGAAATGAACTATCTGACGCTCATGCTTACAGTCTAGATATGTTGCATTGTCTGATTCGTTATCAACCTCACCAAAAGCCAAAGGCGATAGCAGGAGTAGGGCGATTAGTTTTTCCAATCTGGAATCTCAATAGGTGTGTAATTTGGAATTTTGGTAGCATCATAATCAATTTTTTTAAAATAAATAATACTTTTGAGTGGCAGAACTTTTCCTGTATAAACGCATGTTGAATTAGTGGCCTGACCTCGAGTTATTTCCTTCTCATGAGAGCACACTTGGGCAATGATTTGATTAAGATCAGCATAACTAAAAGGATTGATTGATAAAATATCACCCTCTTTACAATCTTTTAATTTTGATAATGTTAAGGGTGGAAAGGTTTTGTAATTCCCTTCAGCCGTTTCTATCACACATACCTTCGATGCCCAAGCACTTGTGGCCATAAGCATTGTTATTAGTATTGTTAGTTTATTCATAACCTCTCCTAAAAAATAAGTTTGATTTAATCTTACTTGATCTAGAAAAAAATTACGCTCGCAACCCTCGATGTGTATTTGCTATAGTAAGAACCTATGAAAATATTAATTATAATTATTTCCTTCCTATTCATAGAAAGTTGCTCAGTTGCTAGATATGTTGCGGCTGATCCTTATGGTGAAAGATTATATTTATGGGAAAACTCATCTCATATTGACTTTGTTAGATATGGAACTACAAATGAAAAAAGGCTCAACGATTTTAGAAGTTGTAAACGAGATGTTGTTCTAATTCATGGCAATGTTATTAATAGATCTGACTATCTAATAGAGTGCATGGTTGCTATAGGTTACACACCACAGGGAAAAGCAAAAATGCATTGGGATGATCTTAAAAAATATTTCGGTTAACCCTTAATGCTTAACCATCTGACTTGATCTCTCCTGGAATTGCACCAGTAAGTCTTGTAGCAACGCCATCGCATTAGGATCATTCTCACTAACCTTTTGTAAGAACTCCAGAGACAGCATGACCTGAAGCATGGCATTAGATATGTTCATGACTGGTTGTTCCCAACACCTAATGGAGATCTAACCACAGTAAGTTTATGGTCGCATCGAATAGCTGATTGCATGAAGCGTTTACAGATCCCTCACACGCTTCATAACCTTAGACACACTCATGCAAGCAACCTGTTAATGAATAATTTTCCATTGATTCAGCTATCAAACAGGTTAGGTCATGCAGATCCTCATGTGACCTTAAAGGTCTATAGCCACTTCGTTATAGGTATGGAAGTTAAGATCGAGGAATATATGGAAAAAATAGGGTAAAAGTGCGTAACGAAGTGCGTAATGTCACATTTACTTATTTCAAAAAGTCTTTAAAATGCCTTACCTAATAGGAACGGAGAGATGGCAGAGCGGTTGAATGCACTGGTCTTGAAAACCAGCAAACCTTCGCGGGTTTCCAGGGTTCGAATCCCTGTCTCTCCGCCAGTTTTAGTTGCTCAAGCTAGAATATAGCAATGTCTTTAATTCTTCTCGCAATGGATATTTATCTGAAGGCATGTACTGAGTCATCATGGTAGCTGTGATATTGTTCTTTTTGTCTACCCAAAAAATAGTGCTTGCTGCTCCTCCCCAAAAAAATTCCCCTTTAACAGAATAAGTTCCAGCTAAGCCAGGATCCAAAATTGTTCCAACTGTCAATCCCATACCAACACCCTTTAATCCAAATGCAGCTCCATCAGAAAGAATTTCATCCGAGAGATGATTCTTTGACATCAAATCCACAGAAGCCTCGCTAAGAATTCTAACTCCATTCAAAACACCGCCATTTAAAAGCATCTCAGCAAATTTACTATAATCATCAATGTTTGAAACAAGACCCGATCCACCATCAAATAATTTTGATGAATTTGTTAAGTATGGAGACTTATCAAATGAATCAATTGATCGAAGTTCCTTAGAGAACATAAGTTCAGATTGATTCAGTCCAGAAGGCGCAACAATCTCACCGTCTCTAGAAAATGCTCCAGAAGTATAAAGTGTTGTAAATGAATCACTATCATTTGGATTTACTGAAAAACCAATGCTTTTAAGATTAAGAGGATCAAAAATATTTTTTTGTAAATAATCAGCAAATGTTATCTTTGAAATAACCTCTACCACACAGCCTAAAATATCCATATTTATTCCATATGACCATTTTTCACCTGGATTATGTAAAAGGGGGGCAGCTGCTGCAGCTGCAGCAAATTGACAGGTATTGCCAGGAAATTTATTTAACTCAGAGTCAAGTTCTCCAAAATAATAAGGGCGAATATTATATTTTCTATAAATTTGGTTAACAGGACCTTCGCCAGCCCAGCTATAAGTCAAACCACTTGTATGAGTTAACAGATCTCTAATGGTAATTTCTCTTTTTGGTTTTACAACATAGTCCTGAAACTCAAGATTGATAACTTTTGTATTTTTAAATGCTGGAATGTACTTGGAAACTTTATCATTAAGTCTTAGTTGTCCATTTTCCACTAATTGCATAATTGCAACACCAGTAACGGGTTTTGTCATTGAATAAATTCTATAAATTGTTTTTTCGTTAACTTTGATCTTTTTCTCTATATCGGCGAACCCGTGAGAGTGACGATAAATTTCTTTATTATCCTTTTTAATTAAAATTGAAATATTTGGGAGACTTCCATTATCAATATATGTGTTGAAATGTTTTGTTATTTTATTTTTATCACTTGTTTCAAGTGAGCTCGCATTTATTTGTGCGGAAATGAAAAAAAATACTAATATTGATATAAAGATTCTCATATATTTCCCCTATAATTTATATCAATTATTCTATTACACTAACCATCCAATGACATCCTCAAAAATAGACCTACGCCAACCACCAAAATTTCTTTCCATTCTTGGAGCTGATGATGTTTATTTTGATGAAAAAAAAGAAACAATTACTATGGGTTTTAATATAGGAGAAGAGCTAACTCATTCAGATGGAGCTTTTGTGCAAGGTGGTTTCATAACAGCCATGCTTGATACCTCTATGGCACATCTATTAATCTTCAAGACTAATGGCGCATACAACCCATTAACCTTAAATATTAATGTTAATTTTCTAGCCCCAGGTACGCCTGGTCAATTTACTTCATCAGCAACCATTAACAAGACAGGTAAAAGTATTTCTTATACTTCTGCTGAATTGCATCAAGGCGAAACATTGGTTGCAACAGCTTCTGCAACTAATAAATTTCTAAAACTATAATTCCATGACTAAAAAAAAACCTAGCCCATGGAACAATAATTTAGAATTTATACTAAGTCTTAAGCCTGAAACTGATTTTAATTCTAGCAATCATCCAAAAGAACCAAATTATTTAGAAGCCTCAAGTTGGGCAGCATTTCCTGGTAAAGAGGGATTTCAAAATTTATCGCCTGACAATCCGCCAATATTTAACGGTAAAGAGGTCGACGTTTTTTTTATTCATCCAACAGGATATTTTGAAAAGCAATGGAATTCACCTATTGATATGACATCAGCTGCATATGAAAGGACTGGCAGTCATTTAGCAACACAAGCATCAGCATTTTCGGAAACTTGCAATGTCTATGCTCCATACTATCGACAAGCAACCTATTTTTCCTTTTTTGATACTAAATCTAAAAATGGATTTAATGCACTCGATTTAGCTTACTCAGATTTATCGAATGCCTTTGAAGTATTTTTGCAAGAGCACAATGATGGCAAGCCATTTTTTGTAGCAGGGCATAGCCAAGGAGCTTTGCATGGTCAAAGATTGATAAATGAGTATATATCCAACACCGATGCTCAAAAAAACTTTATAGCAGCATATTTAATTGGGTACATATTGCCTACAAAATATTTTGATCAACTTTATCCAGATCTATCTATTTCTGAATCTTGTATTGATCAAAAATCAATCATTTCGTGGTGCACTGGTATAGAGGGATTTAGCCGAAGCAGGGCAAAATCCTTGTTTTGGACTCCAAATGGTTGGACGCTAGAACGAATGGACCAATCACTAGTATGCCAAAATCCATTTTCTTGGAATGCTCAACACGATTGGGTAGATGATCCTGATAATATTTCGATTAGATTAAAATCAGATAAGCTCTCGCTTGCCGATTATTACGCGACAAAGAATACTTATTCCAAACTTTCTATTGAGGCTATACCTGATTTAAGCTTTGAAGCTAGGGTCTCTCGCAATTCTATGGTTGAAACTAGGGGCCCATTAATTGAAAAAATTAAACGATTTGCTAATGAAGGAGATCTGCATAATTTTGATATGTCTCTTTTTTGGGGCGCTATTAGAAATAACGTTAACTCAAGAGCAAAAGCTTATGCGCTATAAAAGTTTATTTTTACTACTTTTAACTTTTTGCATCAATGTGTTTTCTTTTGATGAAGGCTTTGCTAAAAATAATTCAATCAATATTGCCTATAGGGATTATGGGCCAATAAATGCTACTCCAATTTTGTTAGTGACGGGTCTTGGTGCCCAATTGACCTTATGGCCAGAATTTCTAATCAATGATTTACAGGAAAATAATTTTAGACCCATAGTGTTTGATAACCGCGACGTTGGATTATCCACTAGATTTTCATCTCAACCATCTCAAACATTAAACTATTTAAAATATTTTATGTTTATTCCAATTAATTCTGAGTACACCATTGAAGATATGGCTTCAGATGGTATAGCTGTTCTTGATCATTTAGAGATAGGTTCGGCTCATATTTTGGGCATGTCGATGGGTGGAATGATCTCTCAGGTATTAGTTGCACAGCATCCACAAAGAACCAAGTCATTTACTATGATTTCCTCAACAGCCTCAACACCAAATCCATTTAATGGTCCAAAGTTTAAGGTTACTCAACAGTTACTCAAAAGGTCTGCAGCTAAAGATGATATTGAAGGTAGAATTGATCAGTCGATTAAATTATTTGAGCTTATCGGTACTCCTGGAAAGAATTACGATACCCCGCAATTCAGAAAAAATATGCAAGCTTACATTAAAAGGGGCGGCGATGACGGGGGTTTTCTAAGGCAAATGGCTGCAATTATTGGATCGAAGAACAGGAAAGAACTTCTTAAATCAATTAATACCCCAACATTAATTATTCATGGCGATATTGACCCTCTTATTAAAGTTAAAAATGCCTATTCTGCCAAGAAATTAATTCAATCAAGCAAACTTGAGATCATTGAGGGCATGGGTCATTTATTGGATGAAGAGTCATACGCTAAGTTTCAAGATAAATTAATTGCATTTTTAGCAAAATAATTTTTTTAATTACATTTCATGATTCTTAAATGTCTTTACAATATCGAGCTATGAGCATTCAACCAAAAGAAAAATTTTTTTATGCATCTGGGGCTGTTGCGAACGGAGTAAAGGGCGATGCTTTTACTTTTTTTCTTTTATTTTTCTATTCTAATGTCATAGGCTTAACTCCCGGCCTTGCCAGTCTTGCAATTTTTATAGCCTTGATGGTTGATGCATTGACCGATCCTATAATGGGGGTGATCTCAGACAGAACAAATCATCGTTTAGGCAGAAGACATCCTTATTTCCTTTTGGGAATAATTCCTATGGGACTGTCTTACTTTATGCTCTTTTCAATCCAATTATCTTGGGATTTATCACAACAACAATTATTTTTTTGGATGCTTACATTTACTATTTTGACAAGATTGGGAATGACTGTATTTGATGTGCCACATAGATCATTGGGGAGTGAAATGTCTCGTTCTTATACAGAGAGAACCTCAATATTTGCTGCACGTGAAATGTTTGGTTGGGCAGGCGGGTTATTTAATGCCTTCTTAGCTTACACCGTTTTTTTTAAAGACACTCCAGAATATATTCCTGGCACTCAAAACCCAGAGCCATGGATTTACTATGGCATGACTGGTGCAACCTTAATGTGCATTTCTGTGCTTGTAACTTATTTTGGAACATTGAAATATCGAAATAGCTCATCATTCAATCAAAGCTCTTTTGATTTAAAATTAATTTTCTCTCAAATTTTTATTGCCCTAAAAAATAAGTCATTCTTAATTTTCTTTTTTGGATATTTATTTATTGCCGTAAGTTGGGGTTTAAATAGCTCACTGCAAATATATATGAATACTTATTTTTGGGAGTTTAAATCTATAATGATAGCTTCATTTTTAGGTATTTACGCTATCTCGACATTTACTGCATTTCTGTTGATACCAAGATTAGTTCTATATATCGAAAAGAGATCTATTTTGTTATTTGCAATAGCTTTTGCTGCCTTAATTCCACCAATACCAATTATTCTTTATTTAAATGATATTCTTCCAGACTCTGGTTCTTGGAATTTATTTTTTGCTTTATCTCCATTTATATATATAGGGAATACTTGTTTATCATCAAGCGCTATAGTTAGAGAATCAATGCTGGGAGATATCAGCGATGAAGTTGAGCTTGAGAGTAAAATTGGTCAACAAGGTCTGATGTTTGCATCTAGTTCATTAATAGGAAAGTTAAATACTGGATTAGGAATTTTAGTAGCTGGCCTAGCATTAGAATTAATTGGTTTTCCTCAGGGATCTGAAGTATTGCCTAATGCTGATCAAATATTTAGTTTAGCAATGGTTCAGGGTCCATTTGTTGCAGTTCTAATGATTATCCCCTTTGGAATATTTTCTTTCTACAATATCGATCGTCAAAAGCATAAAAATATTTTGTCTCAGTTAGAAGTTAGGTGATTTAATGGCAAGGTTTTATACTTACACCATATGCAATTAAAGACAATCAATCGTACCCACGTATTCAACCCCTTATTGAAAAAATGATTGATAGAATCTATTCTACAAACTTCCAGAGGTTACAATGAAGGCTCCACATATAATTACGTTAATTCTTTGGGCTTTTGGCATTGTTAATTTACTTGAACCATTCAATGGTTGGATTTTTTATGTTGCATCTGGAATTTTTTACTTGTTGTTTATTGCTCATTTAATTGAATGTGTAATCTATAGAAATAAAATACTTAAATCTCAAGATTCACCATTTATTGCATTTTCAATGACTCTAATATTTGGAGTCATCTACCTTGGCTCAATTAAGGACTCTTAATATTTGGAAATCTTAGATGAGGGAGCAAAAATCCCAAGAGGTTCAATGGGTGTTTGGACTCTTGCTTGGCCTTCCATTATTACTAATCTATTTTATGCAACAAGCTCAATTGTCGCGATAAAGGTTGTAGGTAATCTTGGGCCTGATGCAATTGCCGCAGCGGTCACAGGTCAGAGGGTCACTTTTATTTTACAGGCTGTATTAACTGGTGTATTGGCTGGTTCAACAGCACTTATTGCTAGAAATTGGGGATCTAACGATAAGTTAGAAGCAGGAGTATTTTTTACCCGAACAGTTCAATTGGTGCTGTTTTTATCGATGGTATCTGCTATTTGTGTGTGGCAATTTGCAGAACCTCTGGTAAGATTTTTTGGTCTAAAAGGCCAAGCACTTACATTATCCATCCAATATCTCCAAGCCATAGCTCCATTCTATTTAGCTTTTGGATGTGGGATGGGTCTTATAACAGCTCTCAGAGCAGTTGGCGATGTAAAAACCCCTCTATTCATTGGTCTTATAATGAATATTTTCGCTATATTTTTTATGCTAGTTTTTGTAAATGGTTGGCTTGGATTTCCAAATTATGGTGTTGTTGGAGCAGCTTTTGGAAATGGCGTATCTTTTGTTATAGGGGCTTCATTATTAATAGTGTTCTGGCTTTCAAATCAACTGCCTGTTCGTTATTTTTCTATATTTGATCTTGATACTTTAAGAGTTAAAGAAATTTTTCAGGTTGGGTTACCTGCAGCTCTTGAGCAAATAATTTTTCAGGTAGGTATAACTGCATTTCTTATTTTAGTAGCTTATTATGGTACTGAGGCTTACGCTGCTTATGGAATTGGAGTGCAAATATTATCTTTTTCATTTGTTATTGGATTTGGCTTTTCAATTGCAGGAGCAACTCTTGTTGGCCAACATTTAGGCGCAAAAAATCAAGATCAAGCTAAGCGTGCTGGGTGGGGCGCAATGCGCTTATCAATTATTTCTATGACATTTTTTGGAATAATAATTGCTGTGTTTGCTGAGCCATTAGCTAGATTTATGATTGATAACGATGAAGTAGTTCGTTTAACAGTTATTTTTATTTGGTTGCTTGGATCAATGCAACCCTTGATGGCAATAGAATTTTCTCTTGGTGGTGCACTGAGAGGTGCTGGAGATACAAAAACTCCACTCGCAATCACGCTAACTTGTTTGTTATTTATTAGAGTATTTCTTGCGATAATTTTCTTCTTACTTGATGCAAGAATTGAAATTATATTCTCAACACTTGTTGCGGATTATGTTGTGAAAGGATTTCTATACGTAACTAGATTTAGATCTGACAGATGGATGAATTCTTTGAAATCTAGGGAAGCTGATCAGCTAATTTAGCTAGAACATCACTAATTCTTTTCCATAGCTTCTTTTCACTCGCACTAATTTTATTTGATTTAAGATTGTTAATAAAATCAATAAGCAAGTCTTTAATCTCATCATTTGTACTTTTTTTGCCAGAGAATTTATTTTGCAGCATCTCTATAGATAGTTTTTGTTTAATAACTTTATCTGAAACAGGAGGATCAATTTTTGCTATTAGCTCCAGCTGAACTGTGCATTCAAGAAGTTTGTCTGCATCAGCATTGTAGAGTGGTTTTTTTACCGCTTTGAATATTTCTTTATTGATGATTGAATGATTTTCATCCGATGTTTCTATTAAACTCAGTAGATCTTCATAGGCACTAATCTTTAAAGCATTGATTGCATCAATTTTTTTATTTTCATAGCTTTTAATAGCCTTTTGAAGTTTGGCAAACTCAGGTGATTTTCGAGTTTTGCTTAGCTCGGAAATTTTTCTTTTCATATCTTTAATTGAGCAGTCATCATTTTTTAACTGATCAGCAAGATCGTTGATTATAACAAGCTCATTATTTATCAGAGCTTTGTCAGCTTCATAAAATCTATCAGCAGCCTCATTTAATTTTTTCCACAATATGGGCTCATTCTTTTTACCAGCTGGCCCGGCATTTTGATATTCACGTTTAATTTTTTGGAATTTTTGAATGCAAGTTTGAGCATCCTCATCATTAATTTGCTGAACTTTTTCAATTAATGATTCTTTGATTTTATAGTTTTTAGTTTCCTGTTGTTTGATTGCATTATTGATAGGTTTTCTTGCTTCTTGATATGCTGTCTTTAGCGTGGAAAAATCCTCATCTAAAACTGGCGCATAGCTTTGCCATTTTTGAAAAGACTTGCTTAAAAATCTACTCATATCAATCAATCCAGGCCAGTTGTCTGAATGATTGTTGGTGTATTGAACAAGCGATTGAATTATTTTCTCTCTCTCTTCAGCATTAGAGATTTTTATTTTCTTTAATTCATCATAGTATTGAGCGCATGGTTCCCAAGCTTTGTCAGTAAGGGTCTTAAAAGCATTCCATTGTTCACGTCCAGCAGGTTTAGATGATTGGTCTAATAATTGCCATTTGGTTTGCAGTCCATGAATTTCATTTGCTTGTTTTTTAGGACTTTCATGAGGGTTAGCTATCAAGTCTTCAATTTGCTTGATGATCTCATTTCTCTTTGGATTTGTAGCGAAAGATGAAATATCATTGAAGTATCTGGATTGAGCTGACATAAAGTTAAATCTATGTCTTAGCTTATTAGATACTTTTCCTTCAGCCTTCATGGATCTTGAGACCTCATTAACAAGTTTTTGAGCCAAACGAATTTCTCCAGCTTCAAAATGCTTTTCTGCTTTATCTAATGATTCAAATAAAATTTTATGAGTTTCCACAATAGTCTCTTTTGATGTTTATAATTATCCTTAAATGAGAAAAAGAATTTTAACAGGAATTACAACAACTGGTACTCCCCATATTGGAAATTATTTGGGCGCCATTAAACCTGCTTTAGAATTAGTTAGCCCTGACAATGATTCTTATTTTTTTCTTGCAGACTACCATGCCTTAATTAAGCAAAATGACCCTATCGAAATTGAAGCAAGTGTTAAAAATGTTGCATTAGCTTGGCTCTCTTCCGGACTAGACCCAGAGCAATCACACTTTTACAGACAATCTGATATTCCAGAGGTCCATGAATTAACCTGGATTCTAAATTGTAGTGCTGCAAAAGGCTTGCTGAATCGTGCCCATGCATATAAATCAATAGTTGCTGAAAATACTCAGTCTGGTGATGATGAGGATAGGGCAATCAATATGGGTCTTTTTTCGTACCCAGTTTTAATGGCTGCCGATATTTTACTTTTTAATGCTACCCACGTTCCCGTGGGCCCAGATCAGGCTCAACATATGGAAATGGCGCGAGATATAGCAGGCAAATTTAATCATTCATATTCAAATTTGCTGACTCTTCCAGATGCTTTAATACAAAACGAAATATCAGTGCCAGGAAATGATGGTAGAAAGATGAGTAAGACCTATAACAACATCATTCCATTTTTATCTTCAGAGAAAGTTTTGCAAAAATCTATTTCTAAAATTATTACGAACTCCTTAGAACCTGGTCAGCCCAAAGATTACAAAACATGTACTCTTTTTCAGCTTTATTCCTTTTTTGCCACTCCAGATCAGATTGATGATATGAAGAAATCATATTCAGATGGAATTGGTTGGGGCGATGTTAAGAACGATTTATTTTCAATCATTAATAATGAAATCCTACCTATAAGAGAAAAATATACTGAATTAAAGGAACAACCAGATTTATTAAATGACTTATTTTCTGATGGTGCTCGAAAAGTTCGCCCTCAAGCGCAAGAGCTTGTTGGCAAATTGCGTGAAGCTGTAGGCATCTCCAAAATTGTATAAACCTACAACTTGGTTAAAGTTCGGTTTATTTGCTGTAGGCCTGGGTCAATCCTTTGCTTTTGTTTTGGTTCCTCCATTGGCAAGAGATTTGGGCTTATCTGTAATCGAGACTTCGACAATATTCTCAATCTCTGCTGTTGCTTGGGCAATTACTAGTGCGTCTTGGGGTAGGGCATCTGATAAGTATGGAAGACGTAATATTGCAGTCATTGGTTTGCTGGGCTATTCGGTTTCAATCATTGCCTTAATTACACCTTTATTCCTTGTTGAGCAAAAAATATTAGATCTTGTATATCTTTTGCCTTTATTAATTTTAGGTAGATTGATTAATGGGTTGATTGGATCTGCAACAAGGCCTGCAGCTTTTGCTTATATGGCAGATATCTCGGATAGATCCAAGCGAACGAAAAAATTTGCAAGATTGGAGTCTAGTTTTCTTATAGGAACAATTATGGGTCCAATGTTAGGCGGTTTTTTATTTTTATATTCTAAAAGCTTACCTTTTTATGTTTTTGCATTTTGTGGTTTTGTTGCAGCTATTGGAATTTTAATCAGTTTCCCAAAACACAGTCTTCCTATAGAAAAGGTTAAAAAAATTATTTCAAAAATTTCATATACAGATAAGTCTGTGTGGCCATTTTTATTAATTGCTGCATTGTCCTCTCTTTGTCAGGCATCATTGCTCCAGTCCATAGGGTTCTTTGTAACAGATGTATTTTCTGGAGAGAAGGACCTGCCCCTAGTGATAAGTTTAACTTTCGTTGTGCTGTCAATTTCCACTGTAGTCAGTCAATATATCTTTACTGATCTAATACCAATAGCTAATAATAAGTTACTAATATACGGCACTTTTTTAGTTACAATTTCCTATTTAATGGCAGCATTATCATCATCAATTGCTTTATTTTATTTGGCTATGATGATTAATGGTTTTGGTGGAGGCATGTTTAGACCTGCTAATGCTTCCTCTTTATCTCTAGCTCAAGCACCAGATAATCAAGGCACGGCAGCTGGATATTTAGGTTCTGTAATGCCAATAGGTCACGTTTTAACTCCAATAGTAGCAATGCCTATTTATCAATTTGGACCACAGTATTTATATTTTTTTAGTGCTTCTCTGTGCTTTATTTCCTTATTATTTATAATAGGACACCCATTACTGAGAGATCATGAACAAACCAGCGTTATTACTAATTAATTTAGGAACACCAAATTCCCCCTCGTACTTAAATGTTTTTAAGTATTTAAGAGAATTTTTAATGGATGGAAGAGTTATTGATATTCCATACATGCTGAGATTCGTGCTTGTAACTTTAATTATTTGTCCATTTAGATCATTTAGTTCAAGCAAGATCTATAAAAAACTTTGGAATCTTTCAGGAGGAGTTTCCCCAATACTGAAAAATACAGAAGAATTAACAATTAAATTAAATCAAAAACAAGAAAAATATAATGTTTATTATGCAATGCGATATCAAAACCCAAGTATTCAACAAGTATTAGATCGTATTGAAGAAACCAATCCATCTGAATTAGTTGTCTTGCCGCTTTTTCCTCATTATGCTTCAGCAACCTCTGGTAGTGTGTTTAAAGAAGTAACTAAAAGGCTCTCAAAAAACTGGGTTATTCCTTCATTTAAGTTTATATCTCAATATTATGACCATCCATCATTCATACATGCATGGGTAGATACTGCAAAAAACTTTAATCTTGATGCTTATGATAAGGTAGTTTTCAGCTATCACGGTCTACCAAACTCTCAAGTAGATAAGGTATATCAGGATCATCAATGCAATGGAAAGAATTGTGAGCATGAAATTAATGAAGAGAATCTGTACTGTTATAAAGCAGCAGTTTATCAAACCTCTAAACTAATAGCTGAAAAACTATCTCTTAAGAGAGATGATTATGAGGTTACATTTCAGTCACGATTAACAAATAATTGGCTAGAACCCTTTTCTGATATTGTTTTATCAAATTACCCTAAAATGGGTATTAAAAAAGTGCTTATTTTTTCGCCAGCATTTACTGCTGATTGTCTCGAAACTGTTATTGAGATTGGCGATGAATATAAAGAACTTTTTACCAAGGCTGGGGGTCAAACCTTAGATTACGTACCATCATTAAATTTTTCAGATGCGTGGGTTCAAGCTATTATAGATATTACTAATGAATAAAAGGATCTAAATGTTTAAAGAAAATATTCTAAAAGGAAAGAAAATATTAGTTACTGGGGGAGGCACTGGCTTAGGTAAAGAGATGTCAGAGCATTATGTCCAGCATGGAGCTGACTTGGTAATATGCGGAAGGAGGGAAAGCGTACTCGCTGATACAGCAGCAGAATTTAAAGATAAATATGGAGCAAATGTTCGTTATCAACCGCTGGATATTCGTTCTCCTCAAGATGTGGAAGATTTTATAGATTCAATTTTTCAAGAAGGGCCACTTCATGGACTAGTTAATAATGCTGCAGGTAACTTTATTTCTCCAACAAAAGATTTGTCCGCAAGAGGTTTTGATGCAATAGCAAATATTGTTTTTCATGGAACATTTTATGTAACTAATGCTGTAGGAAAGAAATGGCTTGAGCAAAAAATAAAAGGATCTATTATTTCTATTCTTGCTACCTGGGTTTGGACGGGCTCTCCATTTGTTGTGCCCTCAGCTATGTCTAAATCTGCGCTTAATACAATGACAAAATCTCTAGCGGTTGAATGGGGCCCATATGGAATAAGAATAAATGCCATTGCCCCAGGGCCATTTCCCACTGAAGGCGCATGGGCTAGACTTAGCCCAAAGGGGGATCTCGATGATTCGGGCTCAATGAGCACCATTCCAATGGGTAGAGTTGGCCAAATGAGTGAGTTGCAAAATTTAGCAACTTTTTTAATGGCTGATGGATGTGAATATTTAACTGGACAAACAATTGCACTTGATGGCGCTCAGTACCTTTCGGGCGGAGGAACATTCTCGCAACTTTCAAAAATGTCAGAAGATGATTGGTCTGAAATTAGAAGCATGATTAAAAAAACAAATGATTCAGATAAACAGAAAAGATCAACCTAATGATTGTTACTTAGCTTAGAGTTTTCTTTAACTGATAGACTAAACATATTAAATTTAAAAAAAGGGGTAAAAATGGAAGATCAACAAATGAAAGATATTCTAAATAAACAAAGAGCTTATTTTATTAAAAATGGCCCACCATCATATGATTTAAGAATTGATCGATTGGATCGCATGAAAACATTGATCATGGAGAATCGTTACAAGATAGTAGATGCATTGAATGATGATTTTGGTGTTAGATCGAAAAATCAATCTATGGCCACGGATGTTTATACAATTATTCCAAGTATTGAGTATGCAAAGAAAAATCTAAAGAAATGGATGGCAGGTTCAAAAAGAAAACCAAACTTCCCATTAGGTTTCTTGGGTGCAAAGGCTTCGGTGGATTATGAGCCATTAGGTACAGTCGGAATGATTTCTCCATGGAATTTCCCTATATTTCTAACTTTTTCTCCGGCAGCTTCAATTTTTGCAGCTGGTAATCAGATTATGCATAAGCCAAGTGAGTATACTGAGCAAACTTCAGCTTTATTAAAAGATCTTTGTGATGCTGCTTTTGACGAAGAGGAATTTGCAACTATATTGGGTGGCCCAGAAGTAGGATCAACTTTTACTCAACAAAAGTTTGATCATCTTTTATACACTGGAAGTGGCGCTGTTGCTAAGCACATTATGAGAGCTGCCGCAGAAAATTTGGTCCCAGTTACTCTTGAGCTTGGCGGCAAATCTCCAGTTATAGTTAGCAATACTGCTGATAGTGTCACTGCAGCTAAAAGAATAATGCTTGGTAAAACAATGAATGCAGGACAGATCTGTCTTGCCCCAGATTATGTAATGGTTCATTCAGAAAAGAAAGATGAGCTTGTATCTGGCATGAAAGATGCAGTTGCAGATTTTTATCCAGACTTAAAACATAACGATGATTACACATCTGTTGTTAATCAAAAACATTTTGATAGATTGCAGGGTTTACTAAATGATGCAAAAGAAAAGGGAGCTGTTATAGATGAGATAAATCCTGCTAATGAAGATTTTTCTCAACAAGAAGCATTCAAAATTCCTCCAACACTTGTTATGAATCCTACAGATGATATGGATATTATGAAAGAGGAGATCTTTGGCCCCTTACTACCAATCAAAGAGTTTACTGAGATTGATGAAACCATCTCCTATGTAAATAAAAATGATAAGCCTTTAGGTTTATATTATTTTGGATCGAATAAAAATGAAGAAGAGCATGTTCTTACAAGGACTTCATCAGGTGGCGTTACTGTTAATGATGTATTGGGTCATATACAGCAAGAAGATCTTCCTTTTGGTGGCGTTGGACCATCTGGAATAGGAAGCTATCATGGTGAAGAAGGTTTTAAGACTTTCAGTAATGCAAAAGCTGTTTATAAGCAAGTTGGTTCAAGGTTCGACAAATTATTATCTGCAATCCGTCCCCCATATAAGGGTGATATTGAAAAGGTTCTCAAGCAGATAACCTAAGTGCTATGAACTCATTGCCTATTTACTTGGGCTACAAGTATTTTCGATCAAAGAAGGGTGCATTTGCATCCTTCACTTCTTTGATGGCTACTGCTGGGCTTTCACTTGGTGTCGCTGCATTAGTTATCGTCTTATCTGTCATGAATGGTTTTGAAAAAGAATTGCAAACCAGAGTTCTTGGCGTAGTTCCTCAATTGATTATTCGATCTAATGAAAATCTTGATAATTACGAGGAATTGATTTCTAAAATAAGCACCGCAGAAAATGTTATCAGTGCGAGTCCTTATATCGAAACTCAGGGATTAATGAGCGCCATAAATAGATCAAGAGGCATTTTTGTTACAGGAATTAAGCCTGAGTTAGAAGGTTCCATGTCTATTCTTCCGCAGTATATGACTAGTGGGTCATTGGATAATATTTCTCCAAATAAAGGAGTGATTGTAGGTTCTTGGTTAGCTAGGTACCTAGGAGTAGAGCTTGGAGATAAGGTCAATATCACAACAACTAATTTACGTTCTTCAATTATAGGAACTTTTCCAAGGACTATTTCTTTAGAGATTGTTGGCATATTTGAACTTAAAGCTGAATTAGATCAATCCCTTGTTTTAATTCATCATGATTTAGCAGCTAACATTTTAAACCTTCCAAAAAATGCTACCCAAGGCATCAGAGTTAAAACCAATGATTTATTTGCCGCTAATTCACTCGGTTTTAATTTGCTGGCTCAACCATTTCTAAATGAAGATTATTATTATTTTACTTCTTGGCAACAGACTCATGGAACATTATTTCAAGCCATTAAATTAGAAAAAAGATTAATAAGTCTTATGCTCTTTTTAATTATCACAGTGGCCGCCTTTAATATCCTCTCAACCATCGTAATGACAGTTAAAACCAAGGAAAAAGAGATTGCGATCTTAAAAACTATGGGCTGTTCAAAAATTCAACTTACATTTATTTTTTTAAACTTAGGTTTAATTATTGGATTTTTAGGCACATTTATTGGTTTATTGATAGGGATTGCAGTAACCCCTAATATAGATCAGCTCATTAATATTATAGAAAATTTTAGTAATAGAAGTTTGATGGACAGTTACTTCATTAATTATTTTCCATATGAATTTAGATTAACTCAACTTATATATATATGCCTTTCTGTTCTTGCAATGAGTTTAATATTTTCATATTTTCCAGCAGCTAGAGCAGCTAAGTTGAAGCCTGTAACTATTTTACGCCATGAATAAACTTACAGCCTCAAATATTAGTAAAACTTATCAATCGGGAGATCATAAAACGGAGGTCTTATCAAATATCTCATTTTCTATTTCCGAGGGCGATTCAATTGGGATTATTGGCTATTCTGGAAGTGGCAAAACAACACTTTTGCAAATTCTTGCTGGGTTGGAGATGCCTGACCAGGGCAATATTTATTTCAATGACATCAATCTATTATCCAATAATGCAAAGAATTTTAATTCTATGAGAGGTAATTTATTTGGCTATGCATACCAATTTCATTACTTGTTAGATGATCTAACCGTATTTGAAAATTGTAATCTAGTTTTTAAGATTGCCAATGATAAGAAAGTTGATGAAAACTCTAAACAAATCATACAGATTCTTGATGAGCTTGGAATTGCTGCATTACAAGATAAGTACCCATATATGCTTTCAGGGGGTGAGCGACAACGTGTTGCTATTGCGAGAGCGGTGGTGCATGAGCCAAAGTTTGTATTAATGGATGAGCCAACCGGTAACTTAGATCATGAGAATGCTGAAGTAATTCAAAACTTAACTATTAAATTAGCTCAAAATCATAATATAGGTATTGTGGTCGCAACTCATGACTTAAATTATGCTGCTAAACTGGATAAAGTATTTCGCATTGAGAATGGAGATTTAAAGTCAGCATAAAATGAATAATTTATTAATATCTGGTGGATGGTTTATATGGCCTTTGCTTGTTTGTTCTATCTTACTAATTTCAATAGTGCTTGAGAGACTTTGGTTTTTGCAGAGGAGGTTGGTTGCACCAAAAGGATTATTAAGACAGGCACAAAATTTAATTCAAAAAGATTCTTTTCACACTCAAAATCAGCAAGAAATTGCAGCTACATCACAATTAGGTGATTTACTACAGCATTGCTATCAATACCGATTGAATTCAAGAGAGTTTGTTGAGACAAAAGCCGAAGAGAAAGCTTCAGAGATTAAATTACTACTTGAACGAAATTTATCGATGCTGAGCACAATAGCAAGCATTAGTCCTTTGCTGGGACTTTTAGGAACTGTTGTTGGGATGATAACGGTTTTTAGTAACATTGACGTAAATGGCTCTGCAAATACAGATTTGCTTGCAGCCGGAATTTCAGAAGCTTTAATCACAACTGCTTTTGGGTTAATTATTGCAGTACCAGCTATTGTTTTTTATAGGTATTTTGAACAAAAAACTGTAATTTTGATGTCAATCTTGCAAGCTAATACGTCAATTTTTTTAGATTTTCTATATAAAAAATGAAATTTTATAATAATAAAGAAAGAGCTCTTTCAATCGAAATTACTCCCTTGATAGATATTGTTTTTCTTCTTGTAATTTTTTTTGTTGTTACATCAAAAATAGAAACTAACCAATATCTAACTTTAGACCTTCCTGAATCTAAATCATTTACATCAGCTCTATCAAATAACTCTCAAAATATTATTTTATTAGAATCTGGGGTGCTCATAATTAATAATCAAGAATTTTCTATGACAGAGATTGATAAATTAATGGCTGGAGTTGCTGCATCCTTTTCTAAATCAGAAGTTGTTGTTCTCTCTATAGAAAGCAAAGCCTATCATCAGTGGGTCATAAGCTTAATGGATGGTCTGCAACAATTGGGATTTCAAAACATACAGATTAAAACTTATACTGATTAGTCATGAATCCCTTAAAGAGACTATTTTCGTATACCTTTAGATTTAAATTTTCATTTATCTTAAGTATCTTTGGTTTTATTCTTTTTGCATCAGCAGATATTGCTGCTGTTGAATGGATTAGAAGAATTATTGAATATATCAATTCTGATCAAGATGATTTCAGCATATATCTTGTCCTAGCATTAATTTTTATTGCACTGGGAAGAGGTGCAGGCTTTTTTGTGGGTAACTATTTTATGTCTAGGGTTGGGTTTGGCATTGTTCATGACCTTAGATCTGAACTGTTCTCAAAACTGATTAACCTTCCTAAGAATTTCTTTGATCAAAATCAATCAGGCCAACTGATTAATAGAATTACTTTTACCACTACACAAGTTTCAGGAGCTGCCTCAAACGCTATTAAGACTTTCGTAAGAGAAGGGTTTCTTCTTGTCGGCTTACTAGCCTATATGCTTACTCTAAACTGGAAGTTAACACTGCTCTTGTTAATCACCACCCCATTTATAGCATTAATAGTCTATGTTGCTGGTCGACGATTAAGAAAGTTGGCGAAAACAATCCAAACAGCCATGGGAGATGTAACCCATCTTGCATCTGAGGCAGTTGATGGAAATCTAGAAATTAAATCATTTAATGCTGAAAAATATGAAAAAGATAGATTCCTCGCTGCCAATGCTTCAAATAAAAATCAAAATTTAAAACTTGAAGCAACCAGTAATTTGGCAACACCTATTATCCAGCTTCTAGTTTCAGTTTCATTATCTATCGTTGCTTATTTTGCATTGGGCTCACAACTTGGTATAGAGCTAAGTGCTGAAGATTTTGTTGCTTTTATAACCGCAGCGGGATTAATGGCAAAACCGATTAGGCAACTTTCAAATATTAATGCCGTAATTCAAAAAGGGTTAGCAGCAGCTGTAGAAATTTTTGACCAATTGGACGCAAAAGAAGAAGATGACACAGGCGAGTTAGACTCAGATATTATAGGAAATATTAGGTTTTCAGATGTTTCTTTTGCATATAATTCCAAAGAATCTGTCCTAGATAATTTAAATTTTGAAATTATTCAAAATGAAACAATTGCTATTGTTGGAAAATCTGGATCAGGGAAATCGACAATTGCTAATTTGATTTCAAGATTTTATTCTGATTACTCGGGAACAATCTACATAGATGATGTAAGTATATTAGATTATCAGTTGTCCCATCTCCGAAAATCTATCTCAATAGTCAATCAATCTCCAACTTTATTTAATGACACGATTGAAAAAAATATTGCCTACGGTGATAACGACATTGATCAAGCGAAATTAAAAGAGGCAGCTGAAATATCTGGTTGCAATGAGTTTATTTCAAGGCTGCCAGAAGGCTTTAAATCTGAAATAGGTGATGATGGTGTCTTGTTATCTGGCGGTCAACGACAAAGAATAGCAATAGCTAGAGCTTTTTATAAAGATTCACCAATTATCATCTTAGATGAAGCCACTTCAGCACTAGACAATGAATCTGAATTAATTGTACAAGAGGCAATAGAACAATTAATAAATAATAGAACAACCATTGTTATTGCTCATAGACTTTCAACTATTGAAAATGCAGACAAAATTTTAGTTTTAGATAATGGTTCAGTTGCCGAGTCAGGAACTCATAATGAGTTATTAGACAAAGATGGTATCTACAAGAGTCTATATCAAAATAAATTTAATGATTCTGGCGATCCCAAAAAGCCATCAAAGAAATCTGTTGGCAAGGAGTACCTTCCAACATTTACCGAAGAGCCATCTCAGCAAGGGTATCTAATTGATGCCTGGTATAACAAAAGCTTTTGGTTGTATATTTTGGCTCCCCTTACTTTTTTATTTTCATCGTTAGTTAAGGCACGAAGGAATTCTTATATAAGGAACCCTAAAAAAGTTTGGAGTTCGCCTAAACCTATTATTGTTGTTGGTAATATTTCAATGGGCGGAACCGGCAAAACCCCTTTGGTTAAATTTATTGCAAATGAACTAGCTAAACGTGGCTTTAAACCTGGATTAGTAAGCAGGGGGTATGGTGGTAAGTATTCTGGAACACTTGAAGTTACCCCTGAAACTACCTATAAACAAACGGGTGATGAAGCTCAAATTTTAGCTAAATTAAATGTCCCATTTTTTATCGATAAGAATAGATCTAGGGCTGCAAGAAAACTGCAAGAAAAACATGATGTGGATGTAATTATTTCAGATGATGGTCTTCAGCATTATGCAATGGGTAGGGATGTTGAAATTGCTGTAATTGATGGCGCTAGAAGACTAGGAAATGGCTTAGCATTTCCTGCAGGCCCACTCAGGGAGCCCAAGTCTAGACTCTCCGAAGTTGATTTTATTGTTAACAATGGCGGCCCAACCGAAGGAGATGAAATTTTAATGACTCTGAGTCCCGCTAAGTTTATTCACTTAAATTCAGGCAAAGAGTACTCAGTAGATAAGTGGCCTATGCATAATCAAGTCCATGCAATTGCAGGAGTTGGTAATCCGAATAGGTTTTTTGATTTATTACTAAGGCTAGGTTTTGAGTTTGATAAAAATCCATTTCCTGATCATCATAAATATAATAAAAGGGACTTATATTATCTTGATCATCTTCCTATTTTAATGACTGAAAAAGATGCTGCTAAATGTAAACATTTTAAAAATTCAAAGATTTGGTATCTTAGCATTGAGTCTAAAATAGAATCTCAGTTTGTTGATAGACTTGAGGAGAAGTTAAATGATAGATAAGGATATTTTAAATATTATGGGATGCATAAGATGCAAATCAAAGTTGATTGATAGGGAGGATCATCTTGAGTGTGATCAATGCAACATTGGCTATCCAATAGAGGATGACATACCTAGGATGTTAGAGGATAGAATTTTTTCTCTGAATGACTGATTCTTTCGTTATTATTGTCCCAGCAAGAGCTGGTTCAACTCGTTTACCTAATAAACCATTGGCCATGATCAATGGCCGTACTTTAATTTCTCGGATTATAGATTTAGCCAATTCCTCAAACGCCTCTAATGTATATATTGCAACTGATAGCGATGAGATTAAAGATCATTGTGAATCATGCGGTGCCAATGTTGTGATGACTTCATCCAATCATATTTCTGGAATGGATAGAATTGCTGAAGCAGCAAGAATACTTAATTTAAATCTAGATACTCCAATTGTTAATCTTCAAGGCGATGAACCATTTATTCCTGTCCAAATTATCAACCAATTACCCATGTTACTAACTACAGATACACGAATATCAACTGCATGCATTAAGTTTTCAAGCACAATGGATTTCAATAGCCCCCATGAAGTTAAAGTTGTTAGGTCTAGATCAAAAAAAGCAATGTATTTTTCGCGTTCCGTGATACCCAACTCATTTACAGCAGAATATAAGAATTACTTAAAGCATTTAGGTATCTATGCTTATACCAATGAAACTCTTCAAGCCTTAAGCAAATTAAAGCCAACTTTAAATGAGGAATCAGAGAAATTAGAGCAATTAAGATTTTTAGATAACGGCTTTAATATTATTGTTGAGGATTTTGAATGTGAATCACCAATAGGCATAGATACTCCTGAAGACTTAGAAGCTGCAACAATCTTTGCTAATAAAAATGATTAATTATGATGATATCTAATTCTTTTGGTCTTAAGGCTAAAGCAAAAAATTACATACATATAAATACCTTAGATGATTTAACTTTTCTTGAAACGCTTAATGATGAAGAGATATTGATACTTGGCGCAGGCACAAATGTAATTTTAAGCGACTATTTTAATGGGACTGTTATCGGAGTTAACTTAAAAGGCATAGAAACAAATAATAATTTTATTTCAGTTGGGGCAGGACTTGATTGGGCTGATTTGATTGAGTATTGTTTAACAAATGAGCTCCATGGAATAGAAAATCTTACACATATTCCAGGATCTGTTGGTGCAGCACCTGTACAAAATATTGGAGCTTATGGAGTTGAAATTAGTTCTTTTATTAGCAGTATTGAATGTTTTAATTTAAAAACTAAAAAGTATGAAACTCTTGATAATGATCAATGTCAGTTCAAATATCGAGATTCAATATTTAAATTAAAAGATTTTGTTATTTTAAAGGTTAATTTTATATTTAATAAATCCTTTGAACCTAACCTAAGCTATCCAGTATTAAGTAATTTTCTTAAAGATAACTCAATTGATGCATCATCCTTAACGCCCAGAATCCTTTCTGAATCGGTGAAAGATATTAGAAATTCTAAATTGCCTGATCCAAAGCTCCAGCCTAACGTAGGAAGCATCTTTAAAAACCCTATAGTAAGAACCAATGATTTTGATCATGCTTTTTTAGATGGTCATAGGTGGGATCAGGACGACGAATACACCAAGCTCAGCTCAGCCAGACTTATAGAACTCATTAAGTCTGATTTAAGTATTCCTGATACTTTACGTTTTTATGAGAATCATTCTCTTGTGCTTATTAACAATGGTGGAGCATCATTTGATGAGGTTACCAATCTTCTCTATCAAATTAAGTCTAAGATACTTGAAAAATTTAAAATAGAATTAGAAATAGAGCCTGAGATTATTTCATCATGATTTTCTTTTCAGCAGCCTTAGCTCATTTGTTAGCTGTAATGTCACCTGGTCCAGATACTGCTATTATTTTTCATCAATCACTTGCTAAAGGTAGAGCTCAGGGAATTCTTACAGCCCTAGGTATTGGTTTTGGTATATTTATACACTGTTTTTTTGCTATTTCCGGAATTTCATTATTAATTTACAACTCTGAAGAAGCTAAGTTTTTTATTAAATGTTTGGGAGCTTTATATCTGCTTTATCTTGGAATTAGCTTTTTTATTTCAAAAAAATCATCTAAATCTGATGAAGTAAAAGTCTTATTTAAGAACCCTTTTATCATTGGATTGGTAACTAATATATTAAACGTAAAAGCATTTTTATTTACTGTATCTTTGTTCTCTTTTATAAATCTTGATTCAAGTTCATTAATGTCCATCATCTACTTGTTATATTTCCCATTAATTACTGCAGCATGGTTCTCCTTTGTAACTTATGCATTAACCCACCACTCAATGGGCGATATATTTAACAAACATTCTGATAATATCCAGTTTGCTTCATCAGCGTTTATTGCTGGATTAGGATTATTAATTTTACTACAAACTTTATATGGACTTCTCTGATCTCTTGCAATCTGTAAACTCAATTGAGGAGAAGTATCCCCCCGTGCATCTATGGAATCCTGATTTGTGTGAGGGCGTCGAGATGAAAATTGATAGGGAGGGGAATTGGTTTTATCAAGGCTCAATTATTGGCAGGGATAAATTAAAGATATTATTCTCTAGAATTTTAAAATTTGAGGATGGTAATTATTATTTGGTTACGCCTGTTGAAAAGGTACCTGTAAATGTGGATTTAGCTCCATACATGATAGTTGATTATGAGGTTGATTCAGACCATCAAAATATTATTTTAAAAACAAATTTAGATCTATCCATACCCTTAGATCATGAGCATAAATTAGAACTTAAGAAAATAGGTGATGAGCATATTCCCTTTGTTCATGTGAGAAATAATATTGAAGGATTTATATCTCGTTCTGTTTATTATTCATTAATAGAAATAGCTCTTAAGCAAGATCATGCTTCTGAAAAGCAGTTATCTCTTAAAAGCTTTGATTGTATGTTTGAGTTGGGCAAGATGAACGATTAGTTCAACTCTTCTTCAATCCATTGATTGATATACTCCTCAAGAATATCTAGCGGCAGGGCACCTCTTTTAAGCACCTCATGATGAAAATCTTTGATATCAAAGTTGTCACCTAACTCAGATTCTGCCTTTGCTCTCAGTTCAAGTATTTTTAGCTGACCAATTTTGTAGGCAAGAGCTTGCCCAGGCCAATTGATATATCTATCTACTTCATTCATGACATCTTGTTTGGTTTTCGCAGAATTATCCAGGAAATAATTAATTGCATCTTGTCTACTCCAATCAAAATAGTGCATACCAGTATCTACAACGAGTCTAATTGCTCTCCACATGTCATAGGTTAGTTGACCAAATCTAGAATAGGGATCTTTGTATAACCCTAGATCATAACCAAGTCTTTCACTGTAGAGTCCCCAGCCTTCAACAAAGGCAGTGATGCCTCCATACTTTCTAAAATTAGGTAAATCTAATTCCATTGCTAGTGCTATTTGAAGATGATGCCCAGGCATCGCCTCATGGACACTAAGGACTTCTATTTCATATTTTGGTCTAACTTCAGGACGATATAAGTTTACATAGTAATAACCTGCTCTAGATCCATCTGCTGCAGGTCGTTGATAGTATGCTGTTGTTGTATCAGGCGCGCTTTCCATTGGGATGGGTTTTAATCCATATGGCATAGATGGGAGCACTTTAAAGAGTTTGACTAGCTCTGGATCAATTCTTTTTGAAGTTGCCAGGTATGACTCAAAAAGCTCTTCAGATGTCTCATAGTAGAACTTAGGATTAGTGCGCAAGTCATCTAGGAAAGATTTAAATGTTCCATCCCATTTAACTTCCTTAATTATGGCATTCATTTCATCTCTTATTCTAGCCACTTCAGTTAAACCTATTTCATGTATTTCTTTTGGCGTAAGGTTTGTAGTGGTAAATTTTCTAGCTAAGAATTCATAATATTCTTTACCATTCTTAATTTCTTTAATGCCAATGGGTGTTCTGCAGGCTGGTAGGTACTCATCCTTAAAAAATCTATGAAGTTTTACATAAGCAGGAATAACTTTTGACTTAATTACATTAAGAGCTTTTTTCTGGATCTCTTCAGTCTCAATCTTGTTAATTGATCTATCCATCTCTAGAAATGTTCTGTAGAAAGGACTATCTTTTGGTTTTACAAAAGCTTGAAGCTCAATCTGTTTATAAACTTTTTGCATGAGAAATCTTGGGGGGACAATTTCTTCTGCAATACCTATTTTTCCTTTTTCAATTGCTGCATCTACCAAGACATCTATTTTTGAAATCCTTTCAATCCAATCTAAATAGTGTTGCTTATTTCTGAAGGGTACTATGCTGGTAGTTTCATGCTGCAGCTGAATACCGCCTCTATGACTAAATGGAATTAAAAAAGTTTTATATGCATGAGATTCTATGGAATTTTCATACTGTTGTTTGAACAATAAGTAATTCACCTTATTATCATCAGAGAAATCACTTATATCTAATTCATCTAATTGACTAAGAACATCTAATTGATGTTGATGATCTGAGTAAATATTTTCGACTGAAGTATCAGACCATTCAGTATTTTTACTGAGATCACCCATGCTTGAAGCATAAACAGGATTGTCATTAACAATTTTAGACCACTCTGAATCAAGCAACGATTCAAACTTACTTTGCGGAGACTCAGATGAGCAACCTACAACAAAAATTAAGACTGCAATTAGTTTAATATTGTTCATTACATATTTGGGTAATTTGGGCCGCCGGTTCCCTCAGGTGTGATCCAGGTTATATTCTGTGATGGGTCTTTAATATCGCACGTTTTGCAATGTACACAGTTTTGCCCATTAATAACAAATTCTGGCCCTGAGTCTTTTTCAACAACTTCATAAACCCCAGCAGGGCAATATCTTTGGGCTGGCTCTGCATACATTGGAAGATTTTGCAGGATAGGGATAGAAGAATCTTTTAATGTTAAATGACAAGGCTGGTCTTCTTCATGATAGGTGTTAGATAAGAAAACACTGCTCAATTTATCAAAGCTAATTTTTCCATCTGGTTTTGGATACTCAATCACTGGCATATCGGCTGCAGGTTTTAAGCAAGCATAATCTGGTGTTGTGTGATGCAAAGTAAAAGGTAAATTGCCTCTAAAAATAAGTTGATCAATGGCATTAAAAGCAGCTCCTATTAGTGCACCAAATTTATGAAACATTGGACCAAAGTTCCGTGATTTATGAAGCTCTGTATGTATCCAGCTACTTGCAATCATTTCATCAAATTGCAAGGTGTCTTCAGAATCAATATTATTAAAGATTGCTTCTGCGGCTAGCATTCCAGATTTCATTGCAGTATGCGAACCTTTAATTTTTGAAAAATTAAGTGTGCCTGCATTATCTCCGACTAGCACTCCGCCTGGGAATTCCATACTAGGAAGAGACTGAATACCGCCTTTGATTAAGGCTCTTGCTCCATAAGTTAGTCTTTCGCCACCCTTTAAGTATGGTCTAATTGATGGATGTGTTTTCCAGGTTTGAAATTCATCAAAAGGGCTTAAATGAGGGTTTTCATAATCAAGAGGGACCACATAACCTAGGTAAACTTCATTATTATCAGCGTGGTAGAGATACGATCCAGCTGGAGTATTTTTTGCGCTAGGCCACCCATTGGTGTGTATAACTAATCCTTCCTCATGAACCTCATCTGTAACTTTCCAAACCTCTTTAAAACCAATACCATAATGCTGGGGATCTTTATCCTTGTCTAATTCATATTTAGCTATAAGCTGCTTACCCAAATGGCCGCGACAACCTTCTCCAAAGATTGTGTATTTAGCCTTGATATCAATACCAGCTTCAAATCCAGGCTTTTGCTCACCATCTAGACCAACTCCCATATCACCAGTTCTTACGCCAACAACTTTATCATTTTCGTAGAGAATCTCGCTTGCAGGAAATCCAGGAAATATTTCTATTCCTAAGTCCTCAGCTTGAGTTGCAAGCCAGCGACAAAGATTTCCTAAACTTGTAACGTAGTTACCATGGTTATTCATAGGAGGCATAACAAAAGAGGGGATAGATATTCCAAATTTTTTGAAGAGAAACATTAGCTTGTCTTTTTTAACTGGAACATTTAATGGGCAGCTTTTTTCATTCCAATCAGGTATTAATTCATTCAGTGCAGTTGGTTGAAAAACATTGCCTGAAAGAATATGAGCTCCAATTTCAGAACCTTTTTCAAGCAAGCATATTTCTATAGATTTATTTTTTTCTTTTGAGAGTTGAGCAAGTTTTATTGCTGCACTTAAGCCAGAGGGACCGCCTCCGACTATGACAACATCATATTCCATTACTTCTCTTTCCATGAGTTAGCTCCCTCTTTTTTTAGTGGTAAAAAAGCATTACAATTATATCCCTTACATAACTATCAAACGAATATTTTTATATTAAAAATTGATAATATAATATTTCCAAATTAAACGAGCCCTATATATGAAAATAGTAGTACCTATAAAACGCGTTGTTGATTATAACGTGAAAGTCAGACCTCTTGGAGATCAATCAGACGTTGATCTTAACAACGTCAAAATGGCAATGAATCCCTTTTGTGAAATAGCTATTGAGGAGGCTGTTAGATTAAAAGAAGCTGGAACTGCCACTGAAGTTATTGCAGTAACAGTTGGTAAATCAGATTCGCAGGAGCAGCTAAGAACTGCTTTAGCCTTAGGTGCAGATAGAGCTATATTAGTAGAAACAGATTCATTGCTTGAGCCACTGGCCATTGCCAAAGCTTTAGCAAAAGTAATTGAAGCTGAGTCACCTCAACTTGTAATACTTGGTAAACAAGCCATTGATGGAGACAACAATCAAACAGGCCAGATGCTTGCAGCTTTATTAAGTTATGGCCAAGCAACTTTTGCCTCAGAAATTTCTATTGATGGAGACTCTGCATCTGTCACTCGTGAAATTGATGGCGGCCTGCAAACTATTAAAGTTTCACTTCCAACAATTATTACAACTGATCTGCGATTGAATGAACCGCGTTATGCATCGCTACCTAATATTATGAAAGCAAAAAAGAAAGAATTAGATATACAGCCAATTGATGCCATGGGCATAGATACAGCACCTCGGATAGAGCTACTTTCGGTTGAATTACCACCAGCAAGACAAGAGGGCATTAAGGTTGAATCCGTTGAAGAATTAGTTAGCAAATTAAAAAATGAAGCAAAGGTGATTTCATGAGTACATTAGTTATAGCAGAACACGATAATGTCAACCTAAAGCCTGCAACACTCAACACTGTAGCAGCAGCAAATGTAATTGGTGGCCCAGTTCATATACTTGTAGCTGGTAATGCATGTCAATCTGTTGCAGACGAAGCTGCAGCTGTAGATGGTGTTGAAAAAGTTATTTTAGCTGATGACTCTGCATACGAAAATCAATTAGCTGAGAGCACAGCAAATTTAATTCAATCAATTTCTGCTAATTATTCTCATATTCTTGCTCCAGCCACAACTTTTGGTAAGAATGTTTTACCAAGACTAAGCGCATTGCTTGATGTTCAGCAAATTTCTGAAATCACTGAAGTTGTATCAGACGATACTTTTAAACGTCCAATATATGCTGGTAGTTGTATAGCGACAGTTAAATCTAGTGATTCAATAAAAGTTATTACTGTTAGAGCTACTGCTTTTGATCCAGTAAATGCTAGCGGTGGATCTGCATCTGTTGAATCAATATCAGCTGATGGTGTCTCTGATTTATCTACATTTGTAAATGAAGAGATTGCACAGAGTGATCGACCAGAACTCACTGCAGCAAGCATTGTTATTTCTGGTGGACGAGGCATGCAATCAGGAGATAATTTCCATCTCTTGGAAACTATTGCTGACAAACTTGGAGCTGCAGTTGGCGCTTCAAGAGCAGCTGTAGATGCAGGATTTGTTCCAAATGACTATCAAGTTGGTCAAACAGGAAAAATTGTTGCTCCAGACTTATATATTGCAGTTGGCATTAGTGGAGCTATCCAGCATTTAGCTGGAATGAAAGACTCAAAAGTTATAGTTGCGATAAACAAAGATGAGGATGCGCCTATATTTCAAGTAGCTGATTACGGTCTGGTTGCTGATTTGTTTAACGCTTTACCTGAGCTAGCTGAACAGTTATAACCTACTGATTTGTAGTTAAATTTATGCCCAACCTGTCAATATTTTGGCTGGCTGAGCCATTAATTAGCTCACATTCTTTAGCTAACAAGCAGTACCTCCATAGTACATAATCTTTATCAACTCCCATCCCTCCATGCAGGTGTTGGGCTGAGTAACTAATTTTATGACACGCATTACCAGCCCAAATCTTAGATACTAAGGCATCATTTTCACAATCAAGGTTAGTATTTAAGTTTATAGACGCTTGTTGATTAACAAGCCTTAAGCATTCAAGCTCTATAAAACAATCCGCAGCTCTATGTGATACAGCTTGGAAAGTCCCGATCACTCTTCCAAATTGCTCTCTCTCAGATGTATATCCCGCTATCAATGATGTCATTTTTTCAGTCACACCCAGAGCAACATAACTTCTCATTACCATGTTTACTTGAATGAGGTACCTCAAAGCCTCTAATCCTCTGCCTTTCTTATGAATAATAGATTCTCTATCTACTCTTACTGAATCTAGTTCTACTTTAAAAAGAGGAGAGTTGGCCGTGCTAGATAACTCTGTTAACTTAACTTTATCTGATTCAACGAGCACCAATAAAACACCTTCATTTGAATTAGCTGAAATGAGAACACTTTTAGCCATTGAGGATATTTCAGATAAATATTTAGTTCCTGAAATTACTAGCTGATCATCTTTTATTTTAGCTGTAGTAATTGGATTTTCAGGATCTTGGTTAGAGGGTTCTAAAATTGCTGAGGTGTAGATTTCACCTGCAATGATTGAGCTGAGTATTTCATTACAAAATCCTTCATTGCTAAATTTCTGAATTGTTTGAGCTACATCTACTAAACAACCACTTAAACTTAATGGGGCGGCATGATATCCCAGTCGCTCAAATAATATACCCAGATCATAGAGGTCTTCGCCACTCCCTCCGTATTTTTCATTTAAGCCTAATCCTAAATAACCATTGCTGGACAATAAAGAAAGTAAACTTGCATCATGTTTGAAGTTTGAATCATATTCTTTTAAGAGTTCCTGCGAACAATGCTCATTAAGGATCTTGTCTAAAGAATCTCTGATTTCAGTTTGATGTGACAGCTCAGAAAAATCCATTAGCGTGTTCTTGGCATTAATAATCCGGCCATAGCAATAATATCTCTTTGCACTTCGTTAGTCCCACCACCAAAGGTTAAAATTGAAGCGGTTCTATACATACGTTCAAGTCGTGCATTTAAAATTGTTAATTCTGAGTCATTTTTTAGAATACTGAGCTCCCCCATGATTTCCATCATGAGTCTATAGGCTTCAATGAAAAATTCAGACCCATAGACTTTAGCAACAGATGCCTCAGCCATATTTAACTGGCCTGATTCCATGATCCAGGTTTGCTTCCAGCAAATTAGTTTGAGAGCCTCAATGCCTGAATGAACTTGAGCAAAGTTATGTTGAACCCATGACAGATCACTTAAACATTGATCATTATTAATTTTTGTAGATTGAGCTGTTTTTAAGACATCCTTATAAAGCTCCTCTACGGGCCCATGATTTACAAGCGCTAGACGTTCTAAATTTAGTTGGCTGGTAATCAATGACCAACCTTGATTGAGCTCTCCCACAAGGTGAGTTTCTGGCACATAAATATCGTCATAAAATGTTGCATTGGTTCTGACATCACCCAAAGTATTTATTGCAGACATAGAAAATCCAGGATCATCGGTTGGAACAATGAACATTGATATTCCTTTATGATTTTTGGCATCAAAATCAGTTCTTGTTGCTAGCCAAATATAGTCAGAGAAATTAGCTAAACTAGTCCACATCTTCTGACCATTGATTAGGTATCCATCAGTTTGTTTAATTGCTTTTGTTTGCAATGATGCTAAGTCCGTCCCTGAATTTGGTTCTGAGTATCCAATTCCAAAAATTAGCTCACCTTTAAGAATCTTGGTTGCAATTTCTTCTTTTGCCCATGGAGAACCATATTCTGCAATCATAGGACCAACAGATTCAGTAGTTAAAAAAGGGAAGGGGAAGCCAGTTCTCATTACCGTCTCTACAAAGATGTATTGCTCAATTGGGCTCAACTCCTTACCGCCAAATTCTTTTTTCCAGCTTAAGCCTATCCATCCATCAGAACCCATAGTTCTCATGGCCTTTTTGAATTCGGGTCCACCGCCTTCGAAGTGTTCCGGTTGATTGAGCTCTGCCCTAAGAGCAGGGGTAATCAGACCCTCAAAGTATTCTCGAAGCTCATTGTGAAGTTTTAATTGCTTTTGATTTAACTGTATTAACATTTAAGATCTTAGTATCTCATCTTCATTTCTCAAGGCAATATCTTAGTGTATTATTTAGCTATGGCTAGTTACTCACGAACAATGGACTTTCTACACAAAAAGCTCTTACAAGCAAGCACAAAAGATCAAGAGGATAAAATAGTTGACTGGATGCTTGCCGAAGCGAAGCTAAAGCAGATAGCAGAAAAGAATAATTCAAAGAGCACCTTGGATATAAGAATGACAAAGTAGGATACGTCTTAAAAATAAAATGAATAATCAACTTTGGTCATATGGCGATACAAAGATAGATAGGTAGGGCAGAAATATTTGTTTTATTGAATGCGCAATTCACAAAGATAAAAAAGGGAATCAGATAGAACTTTGGGAACCAGATGATGAAAATTTCTAAACTTAGAAATATCTTATATAAAAGCGCCAAATATCTCGGTGATATTGATAGCGTTGCAAAAAAAAGAGTAGGCAATAGATTGATAAATCGCATAGCGGGAAAGATAAGTGGAAGAACTCTGTTCAGGTGCATAAATAGAAAGTGAGAACTTAAGGCAGGTTACAAATTCATTTATAAGCCACTCAACTTAGATGCATTTTCTAAGTTATGCTCAATTTGATTAACCTATCATTTCTGATCATAATAAATTGTATGTATAAACTTATCCTTTTTCTATTCGTATCAATATTACTTTTATTTAATAATATTTCCATTAGGGCAGAAATAATTCAACCTGACCAACAAATACCAACAAATGATTTAGTTCTAGCAAAAGCAGCAGCAGAGGCAAAAGCTGCAGCAGAGGCAAAAGCAGCAGACATTGGAGAATACTCTCAAACACAACAGCCTATATATAGCCAAAGTTCAATGCTTATTATTTATATTTCGATTGCTATTTTGTTGTTTATTTCTCTTATTATTAATTACATTCTTTTAAGATGGAGAGCAAAATATAAAAATCAATTAATCACTTTTCCAGAAAATCTATTAGATAAGTTTGTTGATTTAAATAAAGGCTTTTCAAAAATTAGCTCAGGAGTGAAGAATGAGTTTGATGCTTTTTCAAATAATTTAAAATCTCAAACCACCTCTCATCAACAGCTTCTCGGACATATATCGCAGAGATATGATGAGATTTTTGAATCTTTTGGCTTGCTTCAAGAAAGCCTCAATGAAAAAGACAAGGAAATTGACAGGCTTAAAATGGGTTATGACTTACAGATAATTAAGAAATTTGTTAAGAAGCTGATTCGTGTTTCCAATATCTGCCAAACAATTAATATGGATGAAAGCATATCAGAGGAAACTAAAAATGAAGTTATCTTTGTATATGAGAATCTACAAGACATAATTGATGAAATAGGAGTCAAGCAATTTTCGATAAATGAGGGTGCTTCAGTAAAGTCTGATGAATTTGGAATTCCTCCTGCAAATGAATGGGTAAGTATAGAAACATCAGATGAAGATAAAATCTTTTTAGTAAAACAAACACTGAAAGAAGGCTTTTACATTGAAGCTGAACAAAAGGAAGTTTTACAATACCCTAAAATTGAAGTTTACGTAAAAGGAGACAAAAATGAGTAATTTAGTAGGTATTGATCTTGGAACCACTTATTCAGCAATAGCCCATTTAGATGCTACTGGAAGACCTGTAATGCTTGTTAATAGCCAGGGAGATAATATTACCCCCTCAGTTGTGCTATTTGACGATCAAGGTAATGTTATTGTTGGAAAAACTGCACAAAGAGTATATGGAGAAGATAGTAAATGTTTTGGCAGGTTTAAAAGAGTCATGGGGGAAGAAAAGGAGTATGAAGCTTTTGGAGAAAAATATAATGCTACATCTCTTTCAAGTTTTGTTTTAAAAAAATTAAAAGATGACGCTCAAACGCAAATTGGTGAAATCTCCGAAGCAGTAGTAACAATTCCAGCGAATTATGGAAATAAGGCAAGAGAAGCTACTCTAGCTGCAGCCAACGCTTCAGGTCTTTCAATTAAATACATAATAAATGAGCCAACTGCCGCTGCTCTTTATTATGCCTATTCATCTGGCGAGGAGTTAAATGGAACATATGCAATTTATGATTTAGGCGGAGGAACTTTTGATATTTCAATTATTGAAATTAAAGGCTCAGATATTGAAGTTATCAATACCGATGGAGTAACCTTGCTCGGAGGAGATGATTTTGATGAAAAATTAATTGAAATTGTTAGAAGCAAGTGGAAAGACCAAGTGGGCGAAGATCTAGAGCCAGAAGACTTCACTAAGAATGATGCTGAAGAGCAAAAAAAAATTCTTAGTGAAAAAGAGAAAACTTCTATAAAAATTGCAACAACCAAAGGTCGGCATAAAATTGAAATTTCTAGAGCTGAGTTCGAAGATGCTATCTCTACGCTAATTGCAAAGTCTGAAATGACTTGTGAGAATGCCATCGATGAAGCCAATCTCTCAATTACTGATATTAATGAGGTAATCTTAGTCGGAGGGTCTACAAGAATGCCTTGCATTCAATCTAGCGTTGAGAAAATTTTTAAAAAAGTTCCTAAATCTGTTGGCAACCCAGATGAAGCGGTTGCTCTAGGCGCTGCTTTATATGTAGCCTATAAAGCAGATCCTGCAAAGCTTAATCCTTTGCAGAAACAAGCACTTTCAAAAGTAAATATTGCAGAGGTTACTGCAAAATTTTTTGGAACTATAATTCTCAGCTATGATGATCATCATCAAAAAAATCTTCTTAAAAATGATTCATTAATTAGAAAGGGAGATAAAATTCCATGTTCGGTTACCAAGGAATATCAAACAGCCCACGATAATCAAACAGCAATTAATTGCAGAGTTACTGAATCAAATATTGAAGAGAGTGATCCTGATTATGTTCATACGATGTGGGAGGGAGCTCTTGATTTACCAGAGGGTAGGCCTTCTGGTCAAAAAGTAGAAGTAACATTTTCATATCATGTAAATCAAACTATGAAATGCACGTTCTTAGATGTAGAGAGCGGAAGAAAGGCAGAGATTGACCTAACAGCAGGCAATTCAAATATTCATACAGATATTGATATTGATGATTTTAAGGTTGAATAATTGGGATTTTTTAATGATATAGTCGATGCTTTTCTAGGACCTCCAGATTGGCCTGAGTCTTCTAGAAAACAATCTGAGGCATTTCAAGTTCAAGCAGTTAGAGATTATGATAATAATGATGGAAATTTTAAAATACAGATTAAGGGAGCTCTTTCAGTATCTTATGCATCTAACTTAGAATGCGCTATTAATTTTTTCGATAAGAGTTCTGATGATCCGATTTTAAGCTTATATGAGCAAACAACTGAAGATGATACAAGGGTATTTCTTCACTCAGTAGATCTTGGAATTGTTAAAGAAAACCAATATTTTCCAGATTGGGTAGACCTGACATCATTTGTAAAAGAAATCATGCTTCCACCAAGATCTGGTAGTAAAGTAATTGAAGTAAGAGCATACCTTTATTCATCAGATAACCCCATATCTTTCGAAGGTGGGTATATTGACAGCAAAGATAAATGTATTTCATATGCAATAAACACCTTTACCACTAAGTTCGAAGATAAAGGGTATAGAGATCAATCTGAGCATAGAGATTTAGCAAGGGTTGCTACCGTTCCAATTGCAATGGCTATGGCCATGGCTGATGGCTCGCTTGATAAGTCAGAGGGCTTGGTAATTAAAAAATGGATTGCAAATACACTAGATACATATATCTCTGAAGATAAACAAAATGAAATGAAGAAACAGTTAAATGAAGCTCTTGATTCTAGTTACAAAGCTTTTCTTCGTCTACCAAAAAACTTCAAGGTATCAGAAAACATTGATTCCACTATTGACGCATTTAATCTAGTGGCTTCAAATACTGATAAATTTATTGCACTTGAATTATGCTTAGATGTACTTGCAGCTGATGGATTTGCTGACGAAACTGAATTAAATCTCGTAAAAGAACTCTCAACGAAATTAGATCTTGACTATGACGAAGTTCAAAAAATGAAAGACAAGACATTGATATCAATTGATGCAAAATTATCTTCAAGTGACTCTACTAGTGATGAGGCTTTAATTGGTTTAGATATGAATCTTAATAAAGAAGATTCCTTGGCATTTATAAAAAAAGAATTTAGAAAATGGAACGGCCGATTGAATTCTTTGCAAGCTAGAAATGAGAGAGATAATGCGCAACGAATGCTTGATGCCTTGGCAAGATTAAAAAAGAAACATGGAAGCTGATACGGCTGCTGAATTTGTTACAAAATTTAGATATTCAGAAGACATATCAGTAAAAAAAAATACTGTCTCTAAATCTCAAAAATATGAAATTCTAGAGGTTCACTCAAGTCTTTTAATAACTAAAACAATATCTCCTTTAATATACTCCGCTCTAGAGAGAGTTTGTGTAAATCTTAATATACTTCCTGAGAAGATTCATTTATATGTTTTTGCCAGCAACGAAATTAATGCAAAATGCTACAGAGGCGTTGAAGACGTTTTTGTTGTCATTCTTAGCTCTGCATTAGTAACTCTCTTAGAGGAGAGGGAATTAGATTTTGTTATTGGCCATGAACTAGGTCACCTTTTATTTGATCATACCTCGGAAATACAAGATTCTTCTCCAGAAGGCATGAGATTATCTCGAGCAAAAGAATTATCTGTTGATAGGTTGGGCTTAGTTGCATCTCGAGATCTGGACATCACACTTCGGGCAATAATAAAAACTATCTCTGGCTTAAATAGCAAGTACATAAATTTCAATATCGCTGAATTTATGGATCAATTACGACATTTTGATCTTGATGCCTCTGATATTCTTAGTCAAAGCACTCAT
>CABXNE010000004.1 GCA_902513515.1 uncultured SAR86 cluster bacterium | reverse complement strand
TACTTGCATCTAATACTTCTGGACTAGATATTGATGCAATAGCTTCAGCAACAAAAAGACCTGGAAAGGTAGTGGGTACTCACTTTTTTAGTCCAGCAAATGTGATGCGATTGCTTGAAGTCGTTAGGGGTAAAGATTCCTCAGACGAAACCATGGCAACTGTAATGTCTCTTGGGAAGAAGATGGGTAAAGCGGCTGTTGTGTCGCTTAATGCTCCAGGGTTCATAGGCAATAGGATGTTGGCTGGATATACATACCAGGCAAATATGTTATTACTTGAAGGTGCGCTACCAAATCAAGTTGATGGTGCTTTAGAATCTTTTGGCATGAGCATGGGGCCATTTAGGATGATGGATTTGGTCGGCTTGGATCTTGGGTGGAGAGCTCGTAAATTAGCTAAAATCGAAACTCCGCTAGCTAATAAAATCTCAGATGCCTTATGTGAACAAGACAGGTTTGGTCAAAAAAACTCCAAAGGTTTTTACAATTATTCAGAAGGCTCTAGAGCTCCAAACCCTGCTCCAGAAAATGAATCTATATACAAGGAAATGTCAGATCAGAATAATATTGAAAGAAGGGAAATATCTGATCAAGAAATTGTAGATAGATGTATTCTGGCTCTTGTTAACGAGGGTGCACGCATTTTAGACGAGGGTGTGGCCCAAAGATCGGGTGACATGGATATAGTCTATATAAATGGTTATGGATTCCCTATCTGGAGAGGTGGACCAATGTTCTATGCAAACCAGCTGGGTTTATCAGAAGTAATTAATAAAATGAACGCTTTTTCAGAATTAGATGATAATTTCTGGAAACCTGCTCCACTATTAAAAAAACTAGCAGATGAATCAGGGGCATTTGGCGAAGCTCCTGCGCCCGATGACAGATCTGAGCTATTAAGCTTTAAGAAAGCTAATATGGGAGGGGTATAGAGCCTAAGAATCCTATAAATAGATATTTACAGCTGTTTTTTCTGGAATTATATTAAAAAGCTCTAAAACATCATGATTTAGCATCCTGATACATCCATGCGATGCTTTTTTGCCTATTAAACCCTCTTCATGAGTGCCATGGATATAAATAAATCTTTTGAATGAATCAACACTTCCACCCTTATTAATTCCCTCGGTTAAACCTGTAAGCCACATGATCCGTGTTGTAATAAAATCATCTGGCGAATCAAATGGCTCATGGATAATATCTGCCTCTTGAGCAATGTGTTCACGACTAATAAAAAATTGATATTTAGAAACATCTGTTCCTATTTTTGTTTTTATCTCATGCCTTCCAAGGGGAGTCTTTAATGAGTTCTCAATTTGGCCCTCTCCATAGGCAGAACTAGATATAGGATAGCTTCTAACAATACTTCCACCATCAATTAAATAGAGTCTTTGTTCTGAAATACTTACATTAACTGAATAATCAGCAAATAGGGATAAAGATATAAGTGCAGCTATAATCAGGGTAAAGAGTTTCATTTCCTAAATTTTAATACAAGAACACTCATCATCATAATAAGCGATAAAATAGGGGAAATAAGGTAACCATATAAATAAAAGACACTGGTTTTTGAAGTTTTATATATATCTGCATTTAAAGAGCCGCTTATTCCCTTTTCTAATATAGAAACAATTGTTCCATTATTATCAACTATTGTTGATATACCATCCGAAGTTCCTCTTGCTATCCATTTGTTAGACTCTAATGCTCGTGCTCTAACAATCTGCAGGTGTTGATATGGTCCGTATGAGCTTCCAAACCAGGTATCATTACTGATGTTAACTATAAAATCAGATTTCCTTATCTCCTTCAAATAGCTTAAAGGAAATGCAATATCAAAACAAATCATTCCTAAAATTCTAAAATTTCTAAACTCAAGCAACTCCTGGTTAGCCCCCCCTGGGCTTAGAGATGACATGGGCATATTAAAAAAATCAATTAAGCCCCTTAAAATATCTTCAAAAGGCACATATTCACCAAACGGTACAAGATGTCTCTTTAAATAGGTTTGGTGAGTTCCAAGAATGGACATTGAATTATATAGGTTGTTATTTTCATATTGCCAAGAACCAGATAAAACTTTTGGCCCATCTTCTATCCTTGCGAGAAGCTGGCCCATTTTTGGGTTTGAGTTCAAATATGGCAAGGGTGATTCTGGCCAAATTATTAAATCTGTATTTTTGTTCTTGTTTGTTATATTTACTAGTGCGTCTTCAATGGTTACATGAGATCCTGCCTTATATTTTTCAAAAGGATTCAAGGATGGCTGAATGATTAAAAGATTTAAATTTTCGTTAAGGGCTTCTTTTTGATTGTTTTGATTATTTTGGTATGGAAGAAAAATTGATAGACATAATATCCCCAAAAATAAAAAATTCTTTTTTTTCTCTACTATACATAGAGCAATCAAAGATGTGAAAAAATAAATAATGTATGAAGCTCCATAAACTCCAAAAATTGGTATCGTAGCTTGACCAAAAGTATCTAGAAATACTAACCCTGGCAACAGCCACGGAAAGCCGCCTAATAATAAAAATCTAGAAAGCTCTAATATGGTTAAGAAACTTGCAAGAAACATGCTTTTAACAAAAATATTTTGATTAAATTGAATTAATCTCACGGCTGCGAAAGGGGCAATAAAGACGGCTGATAGCAATATTCCCATTAATATTATAATAATGGTAGATATTATAATATTGGTGTTCCCATAATAGTAAATACTTACTATTAACCATCCTGTACCACTTATCCAATATCCGAAACCCCACGAAAAAGCACACTTAAAAGCATCAATGAAATTTTTTGAATTAACAGTTGAATAAATTAGGATGGCTAATGTTAATGGGATTATCAGCTTAATATCAAAAGGGCTAAAAGCTAGGGTTGATAACGCACCAATAAATCCAAGAAATATATATGATATGAAAGGGGCTTTATGAATTTGTTTTAATGGTGATGCCAATTTTTTTTATCTTTCTTTTGTCTGCAGCTGTCACTGCTAGAATCATGTCATCTAATTCAATTTTATCGCCAACCTTTGGAAGAAATCCTAGTTTATTTATAAATAAACCAGCTAAAGTTTCTGCATCCATCCCATTAAAATTTTTATTAAATTTGTTTTCAAATTCTGATAACTCAAGCGTAGCATCAGCAATATATTCATACTCACTTACTTGAATAAGATCCTCGTCATCTGAATCATGCTCATCTTCAATTTCACCAACAAGCTCCTCTAAAATATCCTCTATGGTCACCAATCCAGATATTGTTCCATATTCATCAATTACAATGGCCATATGTGATCGATCTTTTTTAAATTCTTCAAGCAATGAATCTGCTTTCTTTGATTCGGGCACAACTTTAATATCTCGAATCAAATTAATAAGGTTAAAGTCTTCTAGGTCTTTGTTAATGGTGGGGAGTAGGTCTTTTGCAAGCAAAATACCTTGAACCTCATTTTTAGTCGGCCCAAGAACAGGATATCTTGAGTGACCAGAATCAATTATTCTGTTAATCATCCTCATAGGATCCTCATCAGGTGCAAGTATAACCATTTCAACCCTTGGTACCATTATCTCCTTTACAGTTGTATCTCCCAATCTGATTGCTCGTTCCGCAATAAATTGAGCCTCTTTATCAATCAGCCTAGCGCTCAAGGCATCTTCAAGCAGAATGGAAACATCATCTAAACTAGACGGCTTAATGGTAAAAAAGCGTTTTATTTTATTTAAAATGCTCGACGGGGGCTGTTCTTGGTCAGTATCTTGATTCGTCATATTCTGTATGGGTTAGCTATTTTAAAATTCTCTAAGTATTTAATCTCTTGTGCCTCCATCATGTCGGCATCCGTATCTTTGTTATGATCAAAACCTAATAAATGAAGTATTCCATGAGCTAATAAATGCATCATATGATCCTCTAGATCTCTATTCAAGTTCTGTGACTCAATTTTTATATATGGAATACTCATAACAATATCGCCCAATTCACCAGAAATCTTTTGAGCGTCCTCACTTGCAGGAAAAGACAGAACATTTGTATCTAAATTTTTATTTCTAAAATCTTTGTTAAATTTTATCATTTCAGAAGTTGAAACAAACTTAAGATTTATTTTAAGTTTGCCCTTCCTTTGGTCAACCAAAATATAGTCTGCCAAAAAATTTAACTTTTCCTCTAATCTCTCAGAGAAATCATTAAATTCATTTTTGAAAATATTTAATCTCAATTTCTTAGTGATCAAATTTATCGTATGCATCAACAATCTTTCTAACCAATGGATGTCTTACAACATCTTTTGAATTAAAAATGGTAAACCCAATATCCTCTATACCATCTAAAACTTTCATAGCATGAGCAAGCCCAGAGTCAATATTCTTAGGGAGATCAGTTTGAGTAATATCACCATTTATGACTGCATAAGACCCAAAACCCATTCTTGTTAAAAACATTTTCATCTGGTCAACAGAAGTATTCTGACTTTCATCCATGATGATAAATGCATTATTTAATGTCCTCCCTCTAAGGTATGCCAGCGGGGCAACCTCAAGAATTTCTTTTTCAAGTAACCTAACTACTTGTTCGAAACCAAGCATCTCATATAAAGCATCATATAAAGGCCTTAAGTAAGGGTCTACTTTTTGCGACAGATCTCCTGGTAAAAAGCCTAACTTCTCTCCGGCTTCAACAGCAGGGCGTATCAGGACAATTTTTTTTACATCTTCATTGACAAGCTTTTCAACCGCCTTTGCCACAGCTAAATAAGTCTTTCCAGTTCCTGCAGGACCTATTCCAAAATTAATCTCATATTCATTCATATTGAGCAAGTAATTATTTTGGTTCTTTCCTCTGGGCTTTATATTTCTTTTAGGTGTCTTAATGCTATTTTCTTTAATATCAAGAGACGAAGAAATCAGATTTAGATCTTCATTATTATTTATAGCCATTTGTATTTTTTCCCTAGATAATTCGATGCCTTTTGAGGTCGATGCATATAAATCTTTTATTGCATTGGAGGCTTTTTTTGTATTTTCTTCATCTCCAGATATAACTATCTTATTGCCATTTTGAAATATTTTGACCTTAAATGTTTTCTCAACCAATTTAAGGTTTCCGTTTAATTCTCCTACAAATCTTATTAAAACGTCGGCATCATTGGGGATGAGTTCTAAGTTAGTTGAAGATAGATCTTTTGACATTAATTTTCTAGCTTGCCTCTAAGGCTATTTGTTAGAGCTTCTTGGATGTGAATATTTGCAAACTGGCCCACTAGATCCAGCTTGCTTGATTGAAAATTAACAATTCTGTTACAAATAGTTCTTCCCTGCAGTTGGCCAGGATCTCTTTTCGATTGGCCAAAAATTAAACAACTTTGGTTTGTACCTACTTTTTTACGACTGTACCCAAAGGATAGTTGATTAAGTCTTGATTGCAATATATTCAAACGCTCTTTCTTTTCATCCAAAGATACATCATCTATCATTTCAGCTGCTGTTGTATTTGGTCTTGGGCTGTAGATGAAGCTATATGACTCATCGAACTTAACTTCATTGATAATATTTATAGTCTCTTGGAAATCCTGTTGTGTTTCACCTGGAAATCCAACAATAAAATCAGAAGAAAAACTCATATCTGGTCTTATTGCCCTAATCCTTTCAATAAGAGCTAAATATTTTTCTGCGTTATATCTTCGTCTCATTAATTTTAAAATTCTATCTGAGCCGCTTTGAACGGGTAAATGAACATGACTAACAAGCTCGGGGACTTTGTCATAAACTTCAACTAAATCATCCTTAAATTCATGAGGGTGGCTGGTTGTAAAACGAATTCTCTCAATATTCTCAATTTTTGCTGCTAATTCAATTAGCTTTGCCAAAGATGATTTCTCTCCATTATAAGTGCCTTTAAAATTATTAACATTTTGTCCAAGAAAATTAATTTCTCTAGTTCCTTTATCAGCCAAAGTAGACACTTCATTTAAAATATCTTCAATGCTTCTGGATACTTCATGACCTCGTGTCTTAGGGACAACACAAAATGAGCAATATTTATTGCACCCCTCGGCTATTGAAACAAATGCAGAAGGCTCACCTTTGCCAGCAACAGGCAGATAATTAAATTTTTCTAATTTTGGAAAAGAGATGTCTACCTGATTTATATTAGAGTTTACCTTGTTCTTATAGAGTTCAGGAAGTTTATGTAAGGTTTGAGGTCCAAATACTATATCAACTGCGGGCGCTCTTTTGATGATCTCATAGCCTTCTTGTGATGCAACGCAACCGCCTATGGCAATTTTTAATTCAGGTTTGCCTTCCTTGATTTTTCTCCACCTACCAATCTGATGAAACACCTTTTCTTGAGCTTTTTCTCTTATAGAGCATGTGTTCAAAATTAATAGGTCGGCGTCATCTTCAGAACTAGCAAGCTCAAAACTTTCTTTTTCCTGCAAAAGATCCATCATTTTTGCCGAATCATATTCATTCATCTGACAGCCATGAGTTTTTATATATAATTTCTTTGCCATATTTAAATTATTAACTAAAATCTTTCATTATCAAATTTCGTTCCCATATAATTAGACATGAGCAAAAAGAAAACATACAAAATAATCTTCATGCAACTTGGTGAAATATACGAGATTTTTGCAAAACAAATTTATCAAAGTGACATGTACGGTTTCATAGAGGTCGAAGAGTATATATTTAATCAAAATAAACAGCTAGTAGTTGACCCAACATCTGAAAAATTAGAGAAAGAGTTCAAGTCTGTTGAAAGATCATATATTCCTATTAATTCAGTAATAAGAATTGACGAAGTTATAGAGTCTGGTGAGGCCAAGATCAAACAAAATAAGAGTCAGGTATCTCCTTTACCGATAAATATACAGCCCGCAAACAAACAAGACTAATCATATAAAAATAGACCGCTTTTTTTCTTAGAGTTTAGGTGAATGGCTGTTAATATTTTCTAATGAAAAGAAGGCAGGCTCTAAAAATATCATCAATTGGAGCAATAGGGCTTTCGACATCAATAAGCTCTAGCTGCTCACAAAATAATTATTTTTTTAATCACGGCGTTGCTAGCGGCGATCCTCTAGAAGGCAAGGTCATTCTGTGGACCAGGGTAACTCCTCAAAAACCAGGACCACTAGAAACAATCCTTGAAATTTCAGAAAATGAAAATTTTTCTAAAATTGTTTTTTTAAAAAAATTACAAACCTCTTCCTTATCAGACTACACCATAAAATATGATTTTTTAGCAAAGAAATATTGTGATAGTGATAAATGGTTTTTTTATAGGTTCAGAGCTGGAAATGCCATTTCAGAGATTGGTAAATCAAAAACATTTTCAGAAAGTACTGCAACAGCAAAGATTGGAATTTTTAGTTGTAGTAATTATCCAGCGGGATATTTTAACGCATACCAAGCTGCAGCCGATAAAAATGATTTAGATCTTTGGCTACATTTAGGCGATTATTTGTATGAATATCCTATGGGGGGTTATGCGACTGATAACGCAGAAAAACTAGGAAGAGTTCCCAGGCCCTTGCATGAAATGATTACCCTCTCTGATTACAGGCAAAGACATGCTCAATATAAACTAGATCAGGGCTCTAAAGCACTCCATAAGAATGCGCCATTGATAGCTGTTTGGGACGATCACGAGTTTTCAAATGATGCTTGGAAGCGGGGTGCAGAAAACCATTCAGAAGATGGTTCAGAAGGAGACTTTTATGCTCGAAGATCAGCAGCAATCAAGGCCTATTATGAATGGATGCCAATACGTGAGCAACAAAATAAAAGAAGGATATTCAGAGAGTTTAAAATTGGCAAACTAATTCATTTACTGATGCTAGATACTAGACAGTATGGAAGAGATAAACAAATCCAACCAAAAGAATACTTAACCCAATCTGGGTTCAATCAAGCAAAATTTTATAATGAACTTAATTCTAAAAACAGAGAGCTCATTGGCTCGGAGCAGCTTGCTTGGATTGAAAATAGCGTTGTTAAAACAGATGCTGTTTGGACAATTTTTGGTCAGCAAGTCTTAATGGCAAAGTTAAAATTTCCTGATTTAAGCAAAATGATTGCTTCCGAGGAAATTCCTAGCTTTTTAAAGCCTTATTTAAAATTTCTAGGGTTGGGCATTCCTTCAAATCTTGATGCCTGGGATGGATATCCCGCAGAAAGGAACAAGCTGTATAAATTAATGAATAGCGCTAATAAAAAATTCATTAGCCTTGCTGGAGATACACACAATAGCTGGATTTCTGAGCTTGAAGATCTATCTGGCAAGAAGGTTGGTGTTGAGCTCGGAGCTCCATCTGTAACTTCTCCTGGAATTACAGATATATTAAGTTTAGATAAAGCTAAGTTTGTTAATAGCATTGTAAAAATTAATAAGGAGCTTCAATGGATGGATCCCTCCAATAGAGGATATTTATCCCTAGATTGCAGGAAAACTAAGATCATAGCCTCGTTTAATTTTATCAAAGAGATAGAAAGAATTAATCCTGAGATTGGCTCATCTCAGTCTTTTGTGCTCCTTCAAGAAGAGCTTGGATTAGAGGAAATTAAAACCTAACTCAATCAAACAGCATTTGCTTATAAAGCTTTAATTCATTTATGGATTCTTTAATATCATCTTTGGCTCTATGAGAACCCTTTTTTTCGTATGTTTGAGCATCATTCATCCACCTTGAAATTAACTCTTTGACTGAAGAAACATCAACATGCCTGTAATGAAAATATGATTCTAAACCGGGCATATATTTTGCCAAGAACCTTCTATCATGAGAGACCGTATTTCCGCACATTGGGGACTTCTTGTTTCCTACATATTTTGAAATAAACTCTAAAGTTTCTATCTCTGCGGCCTGTTCAGAAATACTGCTTTCATGAACTGATTTAATTAGGCCTGAGTTTCCATGCTGCTTAGTATTCCATTCATCCATATTTTCAATAAGTTCTTTGGGTTGATTGATAACCAAATTTGGACCTTCTGCAACAATGGTAAGATTACTATCTGTAATGATGGTAGCAATTTCTATAATTCTCTCTTTGTCTGGATCTAATCCAGTCATCTCAAGATCAATCCAGATTAGGTTTTGATTTGATTTTTGAGTAGACATATATCTTGTTAAATTTTAACTATAGTGTATTTTGAGCCCAAGATGATAAAAGTTCAAACTGGTCAAATAGTTGAGTTCTACTCAAACTCCTGTTGCGTGGCATCAAGGGGCAAAGAATTTAAATGTAAAATCAAAGGAAGAATTAATCTTGTAGTAGGCGATCTAGTTGAAATAGAGATAACTTCTAGCAATGATGGCTTTGAAGGACTAGTCACAAAGCTTTTGGATAGAGTCACGACTCTATATAAGTCAAAGGGAAAAGTAAAAAAACCAATAGCTGCAAATATCTCACATATTGGTATTTTGGTAACTAAAAATCCCAAAACCAATCTTGAGTTTATCGATAAATGGATAACAATCTCAGCAAATGCTTCGATAGAGCCTTTTATAATTTTTAATAAAATAGATCTATTACAAATTGATGAATTTAAAGAAATTCAAAAAGTCTATGAGGATATTGAAATAAAAACTTTCCAAATTTCTGCAAAATATTTTACAAATATTGATGAATTAAAAAAATATCTTTTAAAAAAGACCACGATATTTGTTGGTAACTCTGGCTCTGGAAAATCGACTTTAACCTCAGCCATTACCGGTAAAAAAATATTATCGAAAGCCCTTTCTAATAACCAAGGTGTTCATACCACCTCGGTATCCACTCTCTATAATATCGATGAAATGCAGATCATTGATTCTCCGGGAATTAGAGACATCGACATTGATCATTTAAAACCAAAAGAAATCATATCGGGATTTCCAGAGATTATGAATCATTCTTTAAAGTGCGTTTTTCCAAATTGCTCTCATCAACTTGATGAGGGGTGTACAGTTATAGCTGCATTGAAAAATGGCGATATTAAAGAAAGTAGATACAATAATTTTATCTTTTTAAGCAATCAAGAGAACAGCAGGTGAATGAGAAGACACATTTTGGCTTTAAAGAAGTCGATGTTAATAAAAAAGCTGATCATGTTGGCGGGGTCTTTCATTCTGTTGCTGAGGAATATGATTTAATGAATGATGCCATGTCATTTGGCATGCATAGGCTTTGGAAAAAAATATTAATTGAACTCTCTGACTTAAGTGAAGGCTCGGTGGCTCTTGATATTGCAAGCGGCACAGCTGATATTCCAAAATTAATTAACAAAAAATTTAAATCTGTATCAATCCATGTAACAGATATCAATGAATCAATGCTTGCTCTAGGTAAAGATCGTGCAATTAACGAAAACTTCTTTAACAATTGCAATTTTGCTTTAGCCTCTGGGGAGAGTCTTCCTTATCAAGATAAAACCTTTGATCTGGTTACTGTTGGGTTTGGGCTGCGCAATTTTACCGATAAGCAAAAAGGGCTTAAAGAAATGAAAAGGGTGTTAAAACCAGATGGGGTCTTATTAATTTTAGAATTTTCTAAGCCTTCAAATTCTTTTTTTTCTAAGGTTTATGATTGGTACTCATTTAACATCATACCTAAATTAGGCAGCCTTCTAGCCAATGATTCTGATAGCTATCAATACCTAGCTGAGTCTATAAGAATGCATCCTGATCAAGAAACATTAAGGGGTATGGTTCTTGATTCAGGCTTCAATGAATGTAAGTTCTACAATCTTGTGAACGGTGTTGTTGCAATTCATCGAGCGAAATAAACATGGGCATAGCATTAAATAAATTTTTACAAGAAATAGAATCTTTGTCTCCCGGGTTTTTAATTAAAGTTGAGAATCTTTATCCCCTTGAATTTAATATTGAAGTAGATTCTATTTCAAGGTTCTCTATTACCTTGAATCATTGCAATGAAAGCATTAATTTCTTTGAGCATCCAAATCCAAACTTTTCCCTGCGACTGAATATTTTTACAGCGTTAAATGCATTAATTAATATACAGGTTCCAACAAAATCTATTTCAGGGGACGTAGAAAGCGCATTAATTCTATTAGGAGTTTTAACAAATATTGATATTGATTTAGAGCTTTTAATCTACAAATATTTCGGAGATATCCCAGCATTGATTTTAAGAAAATTAATTTCTACTGAATTAAAAAGAGAGAAATATTCAGCAGAAGAAAATGAAACGAATAAGGTGCTTAAGTCTTTTAGAGATATCTCGATAAGGCTTGATAGACTTGAGCATGTTTTAATAAATTAATGAATATTCTTCTTTCAATTCTAGATTGCTTTAAAATTTTGTTTCAAGCATTTAGGTATGGCATTGTAAATATACCCACTGACAACAGCAGCTCTGCTGCAATCAAAGCGATAGGGCTATTAAATCCTTTTTTTAAAATTAATCAAAAAATTCCTCATGGCTTAAGAATTAGAAATTTTTTAGAAAGCTTGGGCCCTATGTTTATAAAATTTGGCCAATTGCTATCCACAAGAACAGACGCTATCTCTATTGAAATAGCCTCTCACTTAAAAGGTTTGACTGATCAATGCAGTCCATTTTCAACCAAACAAGCTAAAGAAATAATTGAAAAAAGTCTAAAAATTGAAATTAATGATGTTTTTGAGGATTTTGAGGATACACCATTAGCGGCTGCATCATTGGCTCAAGTTCATAGAGCAAAGCTAAAAAGCACATCTGAGAGAGTTGTAATTAAAGTTTTAAGGCCTGGAATTCATAAGCAAGTTAAAAGGAATGTGGGAGTAATGAAAGCTGGAGGCTTTTTAATCAACTTATTCTACAAAGAAAGTAACAGGCTGAAACTTAAAGATATTATTAATGATTATGAAAAAACAATTTTTAAAGAACTGGATTTAAAGGTTGAGGCAGCGAATACTGCAGTTACTAAGAAAAACTTTTCTGATTCAGATTTATTATTTATTCCAAAAGTGTTTTGGGATCAAACCACAGTAAATGTTTTAACGCTGGAAGAAATTGATGGCATAGCATGTACAGATACCCATTTGATCGATGAGCTTGGCATTGATAGAAAAATTCTTGCAGAAAATGGAGTAAAGATATTTTTAGATCAAGTTTTTAGAGATAATTTTTTCCATGCTGATATGCATCCTGGAAATATTTTTGTTAGCAAAGTTAATGTTAATCGGCCAAGTTATATAGCAATTGATTGCGCCATAGTTGGGTCTCTTAGCAGAGATGATCAGTACAATTTAGCAAGAATGTTGCAAGCAACATTAAAACAAGATTACTACAAACTATCTGAGTTATTCATAAGCGCTGGATGGGTATCTAGTCAAACTAACAAAGCGGAATTGGAACAAACCTTAAGAGCAACCTGCGAGCCCATTTTTGAAAAGCCGCTATCAGAGATTGAATTTGGAAATTTATTGCTTTATTTATTTGATTCAACAAGGCAATTTGGTTTATCTGTTCAGCCCTCTCTGATACTTTTACAAAAAACACTTATACACATAGAAGGAATGGGAAGGGAGATATATGCTGATCTTGATTTCTGGGGTCTTGCTGAACCCTACCTTGATCAATGGATTGATAAGCAATTTAGCCCCCTAAAACTTAAAGAATTTCTAGAGAAGAATCATTACGAAATTCTAGATAAAGCCTCTTCTTTGCCGGGTGAAATTTTTAACTTGCTTGATAACATAAAATTTATAGCAAATGATGGGAAAAAAAATACGGATCTCATTAAAAGTCTTAAAGCTAGTCTTCAAAATCAGCGAAAATGGCAAAATCTAACTATACTTACACTTATAGGTATTATTATGATTCTTATAGGAACAATATTGGCATGAGGATCAGGAGTTAATTATGGGAATAGGTGGAATAAGTTTTTGGCAAATATTAATCATATTGGCTGTGATATTAATTTTATTTGGTGGCAAAAAAATCAGAACCATGGGCTCAGACCTGGGAGAAGGCCTTAAGGGATTTAAAAAAGCTATAAAAGATGAAGACTCAGTCAAAGATTCTGAGTCTAAATCAGACGATCAATAAAAATTGTTACAGATTGGATTTCTTGAAATTCTAATTATCCTGCTGGTTGGGATAGTAGTTATTGGCCCTGATCAGCTACCAGGATTCTTAAAATCTATAATAAAAACTTTTACCAGATTCCAGAACAAATTTTTTGAATTTAGATCATCCATTGAAAGGGATATTGGTGCTGAAGATCTGAAGCAAGATATTTTTAATGAGCTAAAAATGGAAGAGTTTAAAAAGGAAGAAGATGGCCGATCCAAATGACATGACATTCATGGGGCATTTAAAAGAATTACGCTCAAGAATAATTAGAATGTTTTTGTTTGCGGGATTAATCCTAGTATGCTGTTTGCCATTTACTAACTACATTTATTCTTTTATCTCAGCACCATTAATAGAGATAATGCCCTCTGACACTACTATGATTGCAACTGAAGTGGCCTCTCCATTTCTCGCACCGTTGAGGGTTACAATTTATTCGGCCTTGATCATATCGGTGCCTTATTTTTTTCTAGAGCTGTGGGGGTTTATTTCTCCTGGGTTATACAAAAAAGAAAAGGCGTTTGTTGGCCCTTTAATTCTCTCTTCAATAGTACTTTTCTACGCAGGCATTGCATTTGCTTATTTCGTTGTAAGTCCTATCATCCTTAGTTTTTTTATGTCATCTGCTCCAGACTCTATCCAAGTCATGACAGACATAAACAAATATTTGGATTTTGTGTTAAAACTTTTCTTTGCTTTTGGTTTTGCTTTTGAAATTCCTATAGCAACATTTCTAGTTATTACTACTGGATTAGTATCAAAAGATCGTATCAAAACCATGAGGCCATATCTAATTATTGGTTTTTTTGTTATTGGAATGTTTTTGACGCCACCAGATATTTTCTCTCAATTATTCTTAGCTGTGCCTATGTGGATTCTTTTTGAGATAGGTCTTTTAGTATCTCGAGACCCAAAAAGCTAGTCTTTTGGAAAATCTACATTCAGCCTTTCTATCCAAGCCTCTGAAGAGGGCATTTGAGCTGATAAAATCATATCTAATAATTCTTTTGGGTCATTATTAACAAGAATTTGGTTTTGATTTTCAAGAGAAACAAACTCCTCGTCAACAGAATGCTCTAACCAACTAAGAAAACCATCGTAGTAACCGTTGATATTCAATAAGCCTAAAGGCTTATTAATGCCTCCTAGTTGATTGCTTACCATCACCTCTAGAAGCTCATCCATGGAGCCAACCCCTCCAGGCAAAACAATAAAGGCATCACTCATATCTAAAAATTTTTCCTTTCTCTCAAAAAGAGAATGCGTAATAATTGTTTCATTAATATTGGGGTTAGTAAGCTCGAATTCATGAAGTGACTTTAATGTAATGCCAGTAGCTTTTCCGCCATTCTCAATGGCGGTATCTGCAACAACTTTCATTAAGCCAACATTGCCTCCTCCAAATATCACTTCCAGACCTTTCTCAGCCATCATTTTTCCAATTTGCTGTGCGGCAATTTTATAATCTGGTGATTTCCCAAGATGGGCACCACAAAATACTGATATTTTTTTAATTGTCATGATGGGAGTCCTAAAATATGTTTTGCAATGATGTTCAATTGAACCTCTGAGCTTCCTCCAGCGATAGTATACGCCTTAGAATAGAAAAAGGACTTAGCAATTTCTTGTTTTGGTCCTTGGCTTTTTCCAACAATTTCCAGGCCTCCAGCACCAAGACTGGCAACATTGAGCTCCCATCTAGCCTGAGTCTCCTCTGTGCTGATATATTTCAATGTAAGTGCTGCAGGAGAAAAGCCGCTCTTTGACTCAATAGCCGTTCTTCCCATGGTTAAATCAATTAGATGATTTCGCATTTCGTGTTTAATGATTTTTTTATGCAGTTTAAGTTGCCCGGGGGCATTTGAAGCATCGCTATTTTTATAAATTTTTATTGGTTCAATATCAACAGCTCCCTCACTTCCAAGATCTGCCATCATGGTCCTCTCAAATTCAAGGAGTCTCTTTGCCACTTTCCAGCCATCATTTTCATTAGAAATTCTATGGGACTCACTGGCCATAACATCATCAAAAAAAACTTGGCAAAAGGGGGATTGGCCACTCAGAAGCTTAATGGGTTTAATCTCTATGTTAGGTTGCTTTAAATTTAATAGGACAAAAGATATGCCAGCTTGTTTCTTTTCTGTTTTGGCTGTTCTAACTAAACAATACATCCAATCAGCTTTATTAGCTTCAGATGTCCAAATTTTTGATCCGTTTATTATGTACTTATTGCCCTTAAGTTCTGCTGAGGTCGAGACATTAGCTAAATCTGATCCAGCCCCTGGCTCAGAGAATCCCTGACACCACCAAATCTCACCTCTTGAAATTTTTGGTAAAAATTCTTTTTTTTGATCGTCAGTGCCGAACTCTAAAATCACAGGTCCTAACATCGAAATGCCAAAATTAATCTGAGCAGGCCTGCATCCAAAAAATTTTAAGCGACTTCGTAAAATTTTTGCTTCTTCAAAAGATAAACCTCCGCCTCCATATTCAACCGGCCATTCTGGTGTACACCATCCCTTGGATACCATTGCATCAAACCAGATCTTAGAATCAGCAGTGGGAAATTTAATCTCAGAAGAGGCCCAAACTTGTTCAGTAACAGGCATCGGTGTTCTGATTGATTTAGGACAATTTTCTTCAATCCATGTATCCACTTCTGTTGCAAAACTGTCTAATTGATTGCTCATAAACTCATATCTTAAATGAAAAAGTTACAGGCCCAGCATTAACACAATGAATATCCATATCAGATCCAAACACCCCTGACTGACAATGTATAGGGCATTCATTAAGCCTTTCTATCAATAAGTCATAAAGATAATTAGCTTTTTTAGTGCTTGCTGCTCTATGAAAGCTAGGTTTGTTGCCTTTATCCGTTACAGCAGACAAAGTAAATTGACTAACAATCATCAATTCTCCGTTTATCTCCCTTAAACTTGCAGCCATCATGCTGCTATCTACTTGAAAAAAAGAAAAATTGATAATTTTAGATATAAATTTTTCGATAGCCTCTTCGCTATCATCTTTTTCAAAGCAGACGTAGGCCAAGATTCCCTTATTAATTGAAGAATAGGTCTTAGAGTCAATATATATCTTTGCAGATGATACTCGCTGAGCTAAAGCTTGCAAAAGAATGAGGCTTAGTTTTCTAGGCCTAAATTCCAAGCACCATTTGCGGCAAGCTTGTTCATTAACGCCCTATGAGAAAGAGCATTTTGAGCCAGAGAAATATTTTCTTCCTTGCCAAGCCAAGCTTTTAAAGATGGTTGCTGTAAAGCTCTTCCATAGGAGAAGCTTAACTTCCACGGAAACCCACCGATCTTATTCATCGCATCTAAATGAGCAGTAGCATCAACATCAGATTGACCACCTGAAAGAAAAGTTACACCTGGAAGATATGAGGGAACATTCTCATTAAGACATTTAACAGTCATCTCAGCCACTTCTTGAACTGATGCTTGGCTCTCTGCAGTTGATCCAGAGGTCACCATATTTGGTTTTAGGATAGTACCAGCAATATTAACTCCTTCATCCTTTAAACATTCAAAAAGTGATTTTAAAGATTTGCTAGTTACCTCATAGCATTGATCAATTGTATGAGTTCCATCCATTAAAACTTCTGGCTCTACCATAGGAACCATATTATTGTTTTGAACAATCTTCGCGTATTTGGCTAATGCCTTCATATTTGCTTCAATGCACTCATCTGTTGGCAAACTCTCAGATATTTTGATAACTGCTCTCCACTTAGTGAATTTTGCTCCGAGTGAAAGATATTCTTTACATCTCTCATCAAGCCCATCCAGACCTTGAGTAACCGTTTCCTCTGGAGAAGATTCTAATGGGGCTAGGCCCTTATCAACTTTAATGCCAGGCAAAGCTCCTTGATTTTTAATTAATTCAACCAATAGCGTGCCATCTTCAGCACTCTGTCTAATTGTTTCATCAAATAAAATAACGCCGCCTATGTTGCCTTGCATCCCACTAGCTCTGAATAGCATCTCTCTGTAATCACGTCTGTTAGTTTCTGTAGATTCAACACCAATAGAATCAAAACGCTTGCCACAAGTTGGGTTGCTTTCATCAGCGGCAAGAATTCCTTTTCCATCTGACACAATATAATTGGCTATTTCTTCTAGTGTATTTAATGACATGTTTTTCTCCTTTTCAAAATTTAAAGCCTAAAGCAGACAATGATGGTAGCGCTTTTCCCTCCATAAATTCAAGAAAAGCACCGCCACCAGTTGAGCAATATGAGATATGGCTCTTATCTATAAACATTTTAATGGCCAAAAGAGTTTCCCCTCCTCCAGCCAAACTATAAGCATTTGAGGACGCAATTGACTCAGCAAGTTCTTGGGTGCCTTTTGAGAAAGGTTCTTTTTCAAATACACCAACAGGTCCATTCCAAATAATTTTCTCTGCATTAGAAATCTTTTCAGAGGCTTTTGGGCTTAGAATTTGATCAAGTATCATCTCATCATCTTCGACACCATCGATTCCACACACCCTTGACTCAATTGATTCAATGCTTTTGCTCACCACAACTTCTTCCGGCAATAATATTTTAGAGGTAGCAAGTAGCTCTTTGGCATGCTCAATCATGGAATCCTCACAAAGCGAGGTCCCTATATTATTTCCACTCGCTTTTAAAAAAGTATTTGTAATGCCGCCTCCAGTCAACACTTCGTTTGAGACATGTAAAAGACTTTTAATAACTTCTAATTTTGAAGACACTTTTGAACCCCCTACAATAGATAAAGTTGGAGTTTCTTCAGAATGCATTGCTTTTGATAATGCATCAGCCTCCTCTTCTAATAAAAGTCCGGCACAAGATACTTGAGATGATTTGATTGCACCAAAAGTTGAAGCATGAGAACGATGGGATGTTCCAAAAGCATCAAAAACAAATACATCAGCTAAATTAGAGAGTTGGCCAGAAAGATCTGGGTCATTATTAACCTCACCTGGCAAGAATCGAATATTTTCGATTAAAGAGATATCGCTATCAAAATTAACTTCATTCAATGATTGAAATAATGGGACCTTTGTATTAAAAATTTTTTCGAGTCTTTTAGCCACAGGAAGTAATGAAAATTTTTCATCAATAATTCCTGGCTCAGGTCTGCCAAAATGTGAAATTAAAACTGTTTTTGATTTTTGTTTTTTAAGATATTCAAGGGTTGGGATGATTGCAATAATTCTTGAATCGTCCAGAACTTTACCATCTTTTACAGGAACATTTAAATCAACTCTTAGAGCGACTGTCTTATTGCAGACATTTGTATCGCCCAACTTCCTCACTTAGAAACCAGTTTTTTTGCTTCGACAACTATGTTGTCTTCTGTAAAACCAAACTTTGCCATTAACTGACTTGCTGGGGCACTTTCACCGAAGGTATTCATGCCAATAATGGTATCAGTGAGATTAACCAAGCCTTGCCAAGAATCAGGATGAAGAGCTTCTACAACCAGCTTAGGTATCTCAGGAGCTACAATGCTATCTCTATAGCCTTTGTCTTGCAGATAGAACTTATCAAGACACGGCATAGATACTACATTTACCTTCAATCCTTCGCTTTGGATAGATTTAGCAGCAGCAATAATCAACTGGACTTCACTGCCTGATGCTATAAGTGTAATGTCAGCATGCTCTTCATGAATAAGAAGATAACCTCCATTTTCTATTTGACCAATCTGATCTTTGGTTCTTTGAATATGTGGTAAATTTTGCCTCGATAAAATAAGACTATGCGGAGTCTTGGATGAAGTTATTGCTTCTTTCCATCCCACCGCCGTTTCAATTAAATCTGCTGGCCTCCAGTTATTTAAATTTGGAGTTGCTCGAAGGGTTACAAGATGCTCAATCGGTTGATGCGTTGGACCATCTTCTCCTAAGCCTATGGAGTCATGAGTGTAAACAAAGATATTTGGAATCTCCATTAAGGAAGCTAGTCGAACAGCATTTCTGGCGTAATCCATAAATACTAAAAATGTTCCGCCATATGGTTTGATTCCACCATGTAAAAGCATTCCATTCATCATAGCTGTCATGCCAAATTCTCTTACCCCATAAAAAATATGATTTCCTTGTGGGCGGTCAGGAAGCATCTCAGAGCTAGCTGAAGAAAAAGTATTATTTGAGCCTGTAAGATCTGCAGATCCACCAACAAGTTCCGGTAATTGCTCGCAAAAAAAGTTTAAGCAAATTTCTGAGGCTTTTCTAGTTGCTAATTCTTTTTGATCGGTTGAAGCCAATCCTTCAATAAATTTTTCATAAAGTTTTTCAAAGTTTTCTGGCAGCTCGTTATTTATTAATCGGCTAAGTTCATTAAAAAGCTCTGGGTGTGCTTTGGAATATTCCTCCATCAGGATATCCCAATCAGAATTGTGCTTAGAGCCAGAATCCTTGGCATCCCATTCAGATTTTATGCTTGATGGAATATGAAATGGATCATATTTCCACCCCAGCTGATCTCTTGTTTTTTCGATCTCATCATCACCTAAAGGAGACCCATGCACACCTGATGTTCCTGCTTTATTGGGCGATCCAAATCCAATTTCTGTTTTACAACAAATTAAAGTTGGTCGACTGGACTCTTCTTGAGCATTTCTTATGGCCCCTAAAATTTGCTCGACATTGTGACCATCGACTTCAATTACCTGCCAATTATAACTTTCAAATCTTTGTACAGTATTATCTGTAAACCAACTTGCTATCTCTCCATCAATAGAGATTCCATTTTGATCATAAAAACAAATTAACTTACCCAACCCATGGGTTCCAGCAAATGAGCAAACCTCATGAGAAATTCCCTCCATCAAACAGCCATCACCTAGAAATGTATAAGTATAGTGATCAATAGGTTTTAGTCCGTCTGCTTGATTGAACTTGCTTGCCAGCATTTTCTCCGCCAACGCCATGCCCACTGCATTACCTATGCCTTGACCCAGGGGACCGGTTGTTGTTTCCACGCCAATATCTAAATCTAATTCTGGATGTCCGGGAGTTTTAGATCCTATTTGTCTAAAACTCTTTAAGTCTTCTAGACTTAGATTGTATCCGGTTAAATGCAACAAGCTATAGAGCAACATTGAGCCATGGCCATTTGATAGAACAAATCTATCTCGATTGAACCAATGAGGATTTTCTGGGTTATGTTTTAGGTTATATTTCCATAGAGCTACTGCAATATCAGCCATCCCCATTGGCATGCCCGGATGACCACATTTAGCTGCTTGAACAGCGTCTATGGATAAAAACCTAATAGCGTTAGCGAGTTCTTTGTGCATGTTTGTGCAAATAATTTTAGGACTCACCAATCATAATATGTGAGTTAAATTTTTTATAGATATATTTGAGTTTATTTAATAAAACAACTAATATTCTCTGCAATAAGTGATTTGTTCCTGATTGCATACTAAAACTGCTAAATAGGGCGCCTAATTTTGGTGATAAATTAAAATTACATAACTACATTTACATAACTACATTAGAGAGGAAATTATGAGCTATATCTTTACATCTGAATCAGTTTCTGGGGGCCATCCCGATAAAGTTTGCGATCAAGTATCTGATGCAGTCTTAGATGCATATTTGGCTGAAGATCCTAATAGCAGGGTTGCATGTGAAACTATGATAAAAAATAATATGGTTTTCATTGCTGGAGAAATTACTTCTCTGGGAAGTCCAGACCTTGAACCTGTTGTGAGAAAAACAATTAATGATATTGGTTACAACTCAGACGAGTACGGATTTAATGGAGATACCTGCGAATTCACCAATTTAGTCTTTGAGCAATCTCCTGATATCTCTCAGGGCGTAACTGAAGGCGAGGGAGAAAATTTAGAGCAAGGAGCTGGTGACCAGGGCCTAATGTTTGGATATGCCTGTACTGAAACAGAGTCATTGATGCCTCTTCCAATTGATCTTTCTCATAGATTAGTAAAAAAACAAGCTGATGTAATGAAAAGTGGAGAAATTAAATGGCTAAGACCTGATGCAAAGAGCCAGGTAAGTGTTATTTATTCTGATGATAGTAAAAATATTGAGGGTCTTTCTGCTGTTGTACTTTCAACACAGCATGATGAAAACGTAACTCAGGATGAAATCAAAGCTGAGGTAATGGATAAAATTATCAAGCCTATTGTCCCTGAGGAATGGATTCTTGATTCGACAAATATTTACATTAATCCAACAGGTAAATTTGTTATTGGTGGCCCAGTTGGTGATTGCGGTCTTACAGGAAGAAAAATAATTGTAGACACTTATGGGGGCATGGCTCGACATGGTGGAGGTGCTTTTTCTGGAAAAGATCCATCAAAAGTAGATAGATCTGCTGCATATGCATCAAGATACGTGGCTAAAAATATTGTGGCTGCAGGGCTTGCAGATTATTGTGAAATTCAGGTTTCATATGCTATCGGAGTCGCAAAACCAACATCAATACATGTAGAAACTTTCAACAGTGAAAAAATATCAAAAGAGGCAATAGTAAAAATAGTCGAAGAAGAATTTGATTTAAGACCAAAAAGTTTAATTAATATGCTTGATCTAAAGCGCCCTATTTATCTACCAACTGCAGCATATGGACACTTTGGAAGGTCTGATATTGATCTAACTTGGGAAAAAACAGACAAAGTAGATCAAATATCACAATAATGTTTGATTTAACAATATCAGTCAGTATTTATGCCCTTTTTTTATGTAGAATGCACACTTAAATTTACTGGAGTTAATAATGGAAAATGATTATAAAGTAGCAGATATGAGTCTTGCAGATTTTGGCAGAAGAGAAATATCTTTAGCTGAGAATGAAATGCCTGCTTTAATGGCCCTAAGAACTAAATATAAAGATACTCAGCCCCTCAAGGGTGCAAAAGTTATGGGCTGTATACACATGACTATCCAAACAGCTGTTTTGATTGAAACTTTGGTAGATCTGGGTGCAGAAGTTCGTTGGTCTGGATGCAATATTTTTTCAACACAAGATCATGCGGCCGCTGCAATCGCTGCAGCTGGAATCCCTGTTTTTGCTTGGAAGGGACAAACAGATGAAGAGTTTGATTGGTGTATTGAACAAACAATTGTTCAAGATGATAAACCTTGGGATGCAAATATGATTTTAGACGATGGTGGTGATCTTACTCATATGGTTCATACAAAATTCCCTGACATGCTTGAAACCATTCACGGTATTTCAGAAGAAACTACTACTGGGGTACACAGACTTAAAGCGATGCTTGAAAGCAACAGCCTAAAAGTGCCTGCAATCAACGTGAATGACTCAGTCACTAAATCTAAAAATGATAATAAATATGGCTGCAGACATAGTTTAAATGATGCGATAAAAAGAGGAACTGATATGTTCCTTTCTTCAAAGAAAGCGTTGGTTATCGGATATGGTGACGTTGGTAAGGGGTCTGCCCTTAGTCTTGCTCAAGAGGGAATGATTGTAAGAGTTGTTGAATCAGATCCTATATGTGCTATGCAGGCTTGTATGGATGGGTTTGAGGTTGTCTCAACATACAATAATGGTGTTGTAACAAGAGATGTAAAGGATATTAATCTTGGAGTGCTTGAAGATACAGATCTAATTGTAACCACTACTGGAAATGTAAATGTTTGTGATGAGGCGATGTTGCGATCAGTTAAAAATACTGCAGTGATATGCAATATAGGTCACTTTGATAATGAAATTGATACTCAGTTTATGAGAGACAAGTGGTATTGGGAGGAAATCAAGCCTCAGGTTCATAGGGTATTTAGGGACACTTCGCCATCAGAAACTCCAGATCTTCAAAGTAAAAATTATATTATTCTATTGGCTGAAGGCAGGCTTGTTAACTTAGGCAATGCAACAGGTCATCCAAGCAGAATCATGGATGGATCATTTGCTAACCAAGTTTTAGCTCAGATGTATTTATATGAACAAGGTTTTGCAAACGTTAATGATGAAGATAAACAAAAAGAAATGTTGACGGTTAAGGTCCTTCCTAAAAAATTAGATGAAGAGGTTGCGGAACTAATGGTCCAAGGCTTTGGAGGCACAATAACAAAATTAACAGGCGAGCAGGCTGAGTATATTAATGTGCCTGTTGACGGACCGTTTAAAGAAGAAGAATACAAATACTAATCTAATTAGTTTTTTTCTAATAAATTACTCATAATAGGCGGATGAAAGTTCGCCTTTTTTTCTTTTTAGTACTAGTTTCTTTTATTGTTATAGGTTGCGGGATGAAAGCGCCCATACCGCCTGAAACTTTCGAGAAGATTGCTCTTCACTCACTGCTCTTGAAGAGGGGTTAGATGCTCAAGTTTAAAAAAATGCATGGGAATGGCAATGACTTTATTGTCATAGAGAATCTTACCAAGAAGCATGTATTGTCAAAATCTCAATTAATTAAGATGGGAGATAGAAAAAAGGGCCTTGGATTTGATCAGTTGATTACTATCAATCCACCAAAAAATTTTAACCATGATTTTTATATAGAATTTTATAATTCAGATGGCTCACAGGCTGACATGTGTATGAATGGAGTAAGGTCTGTTGGAGCATTTCTTTGGAAGGCTGAGCTTGCTCCAAAGAAACCTCTATTATTAGGCACTAAATCAAAGCCTGTATTAATTAAACCAACAGGCTCTAAAAAAGTGAAAGTTGTCTTAGATTATCCAGTTAAAAAAGAGATTCCAAAATCAGAAGCTATGTTTTTAGAAAAATATGGCTTAAAGAAATATAAATTTATCAACGCTGGCAATCAACATTTAGTTGTAGAAACAAAAAAAGTTTTTTCTTATGACCTTGATGCGCTTTCATCAAAGCTTAGAAAAAGAAAATTTTTTAAAAATGTAAATATTTCTTTATTTGCCAAACATTCAAAAAATCTTGAGCTTAGAACTAATGAAGCTGGAGCTGGGGAAACATTATCATGTGGCTCAGCTTCTGCAGCAACTGCAAGCTTTAATATCAATGATAGATTGCCTATAAAAATTATTTCTGCTGGGGGTGAGCTGAGCCTCAGAAAAATAAATGATAAGCTTGAAATGACAGGGCCGGCTGAATTTATCTGTGAGGGAGTATGGTTAAAAAAATAGATTCCAAAGAAGTAGAACTTTACTTACTAGAAAATACTGATTTCTTTGTTTCCAGAGAATCTCTTGTAAGCGAATTAAGCTTTAAGCATGATGCTGAAGGAGCAACTTCTCTACTAGAAATGCAAGTACGAAAACTTAGAGATGAACAATCAAGGCTTATGGAGATGCTTTCAGGGTTTGTTTCAACCGGAAAAGAAAATGAAGAGCTTTTCTTTAAGTCTAAAAATTTAACTCTATCGCTAATTACCTCTAAAGATTTTGATGAGATAAAGAAAACAGTTGAGCTGTTCTTTGAAGATAACTTTGAGGTTGATTCATGCATCTTAGAAATTCTCTCAGACTCTGAATTACAAAAGCTTGAAAATGAAACTGGTTTTAATATGAATAAGGACGCGATCCATATGGGGCCTTTATCCAAGGAAAAAATGGCTGCTTTCTTTTCTAGTAAGTCGGTTAAATCTGCGGTAATAAGCGTAATGAAATTAAACAATGGTTTTGGTCTTCTGAAGATAGGATCTAATGAGCCTACAAAATACCTAGGTGATGGAGATACAACATTTATAGAGTATATTCGCGATATTATTGTTAGAGTGCTTGCATCAAAAGAGGCATGAATGAAGAAAAATATTTTCTTTTACCGTTAATTTCTAATTATTTAGATTTTTTAGAAAATATTAAAGGCTTAAGCGAGAACACCACTAATTCATATCAAAGAGACTTAAAAAAGTTTTCAAAATTTTTAGAAACTTCTAACATTAATAATTTTGAAAATCTCACAGAGGAAATGTGTTCAGCTTGGATTGCAGACCTTTTTCAAAATAATGTTAGCGCGCGTTCCATTCAAAGACATATATCTTCCGCCAAGGGATTCTTTAATTATTTAAAAAAAAATAGTCTGGTATCAGACTCTCCATTTGAATTAATTAACTCGCCGAAATCTCCAAGCCACTTACCAAATATTTTATCGCCTGAAGAAGTATCTCAGTTGCTTAATTTCAAGCCTAAGAATTCTCAAGAAAAAAGAGATCTAGCAATTATTGAGCTTATTTATTCAAGTGGCTTGCGAGTTTCTGAGGCCGTAAACTCAAATTTAAGTGATTTCGAAGATGATAAAAATTTTTTACGAGTCCTGGGCAAGGGCTCTAAGACTAGACTGGTGCCGGTTGGACGTTATGCAAAAAGCGCTATTAACGATTGGATTATTGAGAGAGAGAAACTTTTAACAAAAGATGATGCTTTGTTTGTTAACTTGAGAGGCAGCCGAATCACCACAAGAAGTGTACAAGAAAGAATTAAAAATATTGCTCTTATGCAAGGGTTACCACCTGTAAACCCTCACATGTTGAGGCATAGTTTTGCAACTCATTTGCTTGAATCAAGTGGAGATCTAAGGAGTATTCAAGAATTGCTCGGACATAGTTCTTTATCGACCACTCAAATATATACTAGGCTTGATTATCAACATCTAATAAAGGTATATGAAAGTTCTCACCCGCGTGCGCACAAAAAAAATGTCTAGAATTCAACTCATCACTTTTGATTTAGACGATACATTTTGGGATATTAGAAGCACCATTATTAACGCAGAAAAGAATTCTAGAAAATGGACTGAAGACAGGATTGGAAAAAAAATAAAATGGGGAACTTTTGAAGATTTTATGGAAATTAGGAGTGAGCTGATTAAAGAAGACCCATCCTTGGAATATGACCTAGGAATGCTAAGAAAAAAAACAATTGCCTATCACACCAATAAATACTTTAAAAATAAAAATAATTTTGATGATTTTGTTGAAGAAGCATATAAGTTTTTTTTAAAAGAAAGACATAAAGTAACTTTCTATGAGGGGGTGGTTAAAGTTTTAGAAAAATTATCTTCTCAATATAAACTTGGCGTTCTAACGAATGGCAATGCTGATGTAAATAAATTAAACATAGGCCATCTATTTAATTTTTCAATTTCTTCAATGGATGTTAAAAGTAACAAACCAAATAAACATCATTTTTTAAGGGCGCGGGAGCTTTCTCAGATAAATTTTGAAAATACTCTTCATGTTGGAGATCATCCGGTAAATGATGTTTTGGGTGCAAGAGATCTTGGAATCAATACTATGTGGTTTAATCTTAATGGTGTTGAATGGGAGTTAGATGACAATCCTCCAATTCAATTTAAGCAATGGTCTGAATTCATAGATTTGATGGAAAAAAATTATGGCAGCTAAAGATTCTTTTGATGCGTTTTTAAGCATTGTGCATGACAAAATTGATGCATTTTCTGAGAATGCTGACTCGCCAAATATAAAAATTATTCAAGATGAGCTTAAAGAGAAGTTTAATGATTTGGTAAAATCTCAAGGCTATGTCTCAGGCGAGGAATATGAGGCGCTCAAAAATATAGCTAAAAGGCTAGAAGAAAGGGTTGCTAATTTAGAGGCGTTACTGGAAAAATCTAAGCCTAAATAGAGTCCAGCATATATTGAACAGCTAAGTCTATTTCCTCTTTAGTACAGTCTACACAAAGCCCTTTAGCTGGCATTCCATTGATTCCATTGTAAGCGTTATTAACCAGCATTTCGTAGCCCTTAGCTTGGCGTGCCTCCCATTGGCTTTTATTTCCCATCATTGGAGCTCCTGCAATACCGCCATCATGACAGGCAGCGCATCCAGTTGTGTAAATTGATTCAGCAGATCTAGATCCAGCTGCTGTAACTACATTCATTGCGGTAGCTTGACCACAAGACTGGCCCTCTAAACAAACACCAATTGATGAGCTTAGTCTTGAGCTCACAAGTTCATCGTATTTTTTGCCATTGAAAAATAGTGCAACAGCTAAGGTAATAACAAATAATGGAATAGACTTTTTCATAATTTTTATAACTTTTGCTTTAAGAAACTGGTTTTTGAAGCTTGATCACATGATCAACCACTTTAAGCATTTTAGAGTGCCCTCCTTTGGCCTCTATTCTATACTGTCCATCTACAAAAATCATTGGAGTCGCAGTGACTTTAAACTGTTTTGATAGCTCTATTGCTCGCTTAACTTTTTGTCTAACAGAAAAAGAATTCATATATTTAATGGTCTCGCTTCTATCCGTGCCAAGTTTTTCAAGGAACTCTAGAATTGCTCCCTCGCTGGCTAAAAAATTACCTTCTTTATGAATGGCAGTAAAAACAGCTGAATGAGCAGTATCGCCTATACCCAATGCCTCAATAGTGTAAAAAAGTTTTGCGTGCAGCTGATGAACCGGGCCCCATGTAACAGGCATTTTTTGATAATTAACTGAAGCATCTTGTTGTTTTGCCCATTTTGCAGTTATTGGGGCTAGGTTAAAGCAATGACCGCAGCCATACCAAAAAACTTCAACTACATCGACCACTCCATCTTCTTTAACAGGAAGAGGTCTTGATAAGGAGCCATAATCCCTTCCCAGCCTGTATTCAGAAGCAGCAGAAATAGAAATAATGAGTAAAAGAAATGAAGATAAGATTATGTTTTTTTTCATTGTTGATATAGTCCATGCATATAGTTTGCTAAAGCTTCAATATCTGAATCTTTAAGATTTTGAGATGCGGATTGCATTACCAAAGAGTAATCCCCTGCATTCCTTGTAAGATTTCTATACTCTTTAAGAGTTAAAATTAAGTAACCTTTTTGTTGTCCTGAAACTCTTGGGAATCCAGCCTGGGAGTTACCAGCTCCATTAACAGAATGACATGCTGTGCATGCTGGTATGCCTCTCTCCAAATCTCCAGCCCTATAAAGACTTTCTCCTAAAGCTAATAGATCAGCATCATCTTTGGCTTGACCCACAGTAGGTGGTTGAGAACTATAAAATGCAGCTATATCAAGCAATTGAGAATCTGAAAGGGTTTTAAGATATGGAATAACAGCCGTCATCAAGGCATTTTCTCTATCGCCTTGTTGAAAATATTTGAGTTGGTCGCTTATATATCTTTGATTTTGTCCAGCAAGGCTTGGCCAGTCAGAATTAGGGCTTTGACCTTCAGCCCCATGGCATGCTGAACATGTTGCAACTAATCCTGCTCCAGCTTGAGCATCTCCAATGGCCAATAAATCTGGCATCTTAACTTCAGCTGCTGAGATTGCCAAAGAGATCATGCTTAAGCCAATGATTAAATAAGTTTTTAACATAAATTGTACGTTGTGGTTAAGAAGGCATATTATATGTCGTGCGTGGCTCGAGATAAATGATCTTATGAAAAATCCTTTCAAAAATACTGCTTTTTTATTTGGTGTAACAAACTATAAAAACCTCCCTAAAGACACTGGAATAGAGATTCTATTGTCTGGAAGATCAAATGCTGGCAAATCAAGCGCATTGAATGCTTTAACCAGCAATAAAAAATTGGCAAGGATTAGTAAAACGCCAGGGCGAACAACAGAAATTAATTTTTTTGAAGCTGAAGATGGTTTAAAGCTTCTTGACTTGCCCGGTTATGGCTTTGCTAAATCAGGCCACTCTAGAAAAAAAGATTGGGGGCCGTTACTTGGAGAATATTTTGAAAATAGAAAAGCCCTTAGGGCCGTTTTAATATTTATGGATATTAGGCATCCACTTAAACCAATTGATCTCGAAATGATTGAATTGTGTGAAAGTTTTGAGGTGGCTTATGTTCCCGTGCTGACTAAATCGGACAAAGTATCTAAAAATATTTTAATGAAGACAATACAACAAGTAAGCAAAGCAACCAATGCTCATGAGGTTTTGGGAATTTCATCCTCAAAAGAGACTGGGCTTGAAAAATTAAGGAAGGTTCTGATAGGATTCAAGAATGACTAATTTGTCTTTTCAGTCTCAAAACTGCGAAATTACTCTTGCTGAAGGCTTAGAAGAGTATCGAGCGTACTTACAAGCAAATGGAAAAAAACAGTTAATTGATGCCCCAGGATCAACAATTATCAGGGATCATGATGCGACTCATGTAATTTTTGGTCTTGATACCTCTTTGGAACAAGAGTCTATGTTAGATTCATGGGTATTTTTGGGTACAAAATGGAAACTAAAAGAGTTGCTTGCCTACAACAAACTTCCAGAACTAAAGCAACTATACAAAGATTTTTGGCGCGATCCTGGTTATTTTAAACTCATAATGATCCCTATTAAGCTCCTGCCTATTAAGCTAAAAATAAGGAAGCGAGCTAAGCAAATGAATAAGAAATGGCCTTTCGTTTCGCCTGACTATTTAATGGATCAAAGAGTTTGTGACTTACGGGAAGAATATGGAATAAAGATACTTTCTTCAGATGAAAGAGCTGTTAAAAAGCCATTAATTTGGTCCGGATCGATGAGCAATTAATGAGCCTCATTCCAGTTAGCTCCCTCTTTTGCATCAACAATTAAAGGTATTTTTAATTCAACTGAGCTCTCCATAAGATTGGTAATCTTTTCAAGAGCTTCGCCAGCGAACCCTTTTTTTACCTCAAAAATTAACTCATCATGAACTTGCATAATCATTTTAATATTGGAATTATTGTCCCCAATCCAATGATCAACATCAATCATTGCCTTTTTAATGATGTCTGCCGCAGAGCCCTGCAAAGGCGCATTAATGGCCGCTCTTTCAGCTGCTTGGCGCCTTAATCCATTTGAGTCATTAATAGCAGCTACATGGAGTTTTCTTCCTAGAATAGTCTCAACAAAAAGATTCTTCTTGGCCAGCTCCTTTGTGGAATCCATATATTTTTTTACGCCGGTATATCTTTCAAAGTAGGTATCTAGATAGGCTTGTGCTTCATGCCTTGGTATCCCCAATTGTCTGGTAAGTCCAAAAGCGGACATTCCATAGATTAATCCAAAATTAATTGCTTTAGCGCTTCTGCGATGATCTGATGTCACATCTTCAAGAGGAATATTGAATATTTCTGAAGCAGTGGCCGAATGAACATCTATATTATTATTAAATGAATAAGTTAAATTCTTGTCTCCAGATAGATGAGCCATGATTCTAAGTTCAATCTGAGAGTAGTCTGCTGAAATTAATACATTGCCTTTCTCAGCTATAAATGCCTCTCTTATCTTTCTTCCCTCTGCTGTCTTAATTGGAATATTTTGAAGATTGGGTTCAGTTGAGGATAATCTTCCGGTTGATGTAACAGCTTGTTGATAGGAGGTGTGGATCCTTCTAGTAACAGGGTGTTGAATATTAATAAGGCTATCTGTATATGTAGATTTTAATTTTGCTAAGCCCCTATATTCAATAATAATTTTTGGAAGATCATATTCTTCAGCCAATCTTTGAAGGGTGTCCTCATTGGTTGAGGGCTGACCTTTGGGAGTCTTTTTAAGTACCGGTAAGTCAAGTTTGTTGTATAGAATTTCAACAAGCTGTTTTGGGGAATCCATATTGAATTCTTCACCAGCCCTTTTAAATGCGTCTTTAGATAATTCTTCAATTTTAAGTGCCAGCTCATCAGAGTATTCTGATAGCATCTGCCCGTTAATCTTTGCGCCATTTGTTTCAACCCTTAAAAGCGAGTGGAGCATTGGATATTCAATAGATTTAAGGAGCTTGATAAGTTTTGGCTGATCTTCAAGCATGCTATTTAGGTGATTAAAAAGCCTCAAAGTTATGTCGGCATCTTCTGCGGCATAGAATGTTGCAACTGGAATTTCAACCTGAGCAAAGTTAATTTGTTTAGAGGCTGAGCCTGCAACTTCCTCATACTTCATAGGCTCGTAATCTAGATAGTATAAAGCCATTCTATCTAGTCCATGCCTTGTGCCTGTGCTGTTTAGGACGTATGACATCAACATGGTATCTCCAAGGAACTCCTCCACTCTAATGCCATGTCTATTAAGCATGGGCAAATCAAATTTTAAATTTTGCCCTACTAATTTTTTTTGATTATTTGAAATAGCGATGCCCAAAGTTTTTTGAATTAAAGTAAGTGGTGCTTGTTTTGGCATCCCTTCGTATTGATGATTTATGGGTATGTAACAGCCTGCCCCTTCATCACATGCCAATGAGATCCCTATAAGATCTGCGGTCATTGTATCTAAAGAGGAAGTTTCAGTATCAATTGCAAAGACCTTACACTTATCAAGTTTTTTGGCCCAAACTTTTAAATCTTTTTCTGTTAGTACGGTTTGATACTCTTTTTTTGATTTTGGTGCTTCTGGGGCTTCGTTGCTTGAACCTGAAGAGGGCTTTATCCAAGTTTTAAACTCAAGTGATGTGAATAATTTATTTAATTCTTCTGGATTCTCTTTAGCTGAAAGCAATGTCTCAAGAGAAACTTTTAAATCAACATCCTTTTTCAAAGTTACGAGTTCAACATTTCTATCTAAATCTGGAATTGAATCTCTGAAATTCTGACCCACAACTCCTGTTAATGAATCTGCATTTTTAATAATTCCCTCTAAAGTCTTGAATTCAGCGAGCCACTTAACAGCAGTTTTAGGCCCTACTTTTGGCACACCAGGAATATTGTCTGAGGTATCTCCAACAAGGGCTAGGTAATCAATTATTTGGTTGGGATGAACACCAAACTTTTCTTCAACTCCTGCTACATCATAAACTTGATTGTTCATAGTATTCATCATCTTTACTAGGGGATCCTCAACTAGCTGCATCAGATCTTTATCCAAAGAAGATATAACTATAGGCATTCCTTGCTGGGAACCCATAACAGCCAAGGTAGCAATAACATCGTCGGCTTCTACTTTTGGAATCTCAATAACCGGCATTCCCATTGCATTGCATATCTCTTTTAATGGAGAAAGCTGCTCTCTTAAATCCTCAGGCATTGGAGGGCGATTGGCTTTATAGTCTTTATAGATATCGTGACGAAAGTTTTTCCCTTTGGCATCAAAAATTGAAAGATAGTATGAATCAGGATTCTCTTTGCGTAAGTTGCGCAGCATGTTTGTAACCCCCTTAACTGCACCTGTTGGTAGACCGTTTGAGGTTGTTAAAGGCGGCATAGCATGAAAGGCCCTGTATAAATAAGAAGAACCGTCAATCAAAAAAATTTTTTTTGCAGGAGTGTTCATAAAAATTTATTATGTCATTAGGTTTTTATATAAGCCATGAATAATATAAGATCATCATGCATTTAATGCTGCTTTTAAAAATATGAATATTCTAAGAAAAATTCTACTTTTGCCTCCACTGGTTAACTTTGGTCTTGGAATGGGGTTAATAGTGGGGGCGTATATCTTTGAAGTTTTTGGCTATTATGATCCTTGCCCGTTATGCATTCTTCAGCGCTGGTCTTTTGGATTAATCGCTTTATGTGGAGCCCTGATGGCAATTCCTGGATTATATTTAGCAATAAGAAAAGTGCTTCTCCTTATGGCTGGTTTCTTTTCTATGGGTGGCGGGGTGATAGCTGGGAGACAAATCTACTTGCAGCACCTTCCTAGCGATCAGGTTCCAACTTGCGCCCCCCCAATGGATTTTTTAATGGATACTCTTCCAATTTTTGAGGTGATACAAACCATCCTTCTTGGTGATGGTAATTGTGCTGAATATGAGTGGAGATTTGTCTTTAATTTTGCTGAATGGGCATTGATATTTTTTATTTTTTTATTTTGTTACAACCTTTTCTTTTTGTTTAAAAAGCAAACAAAAGAATAAATTATGTAGTATTGCTACAAATTTAACCTATATTTAAAGCCTTGAAGGCAATGTTTTTTCAATAATTGACAATAATTGCAAAATATTTTCAAATCCACTACAACAAATTCTCAAGTTATGCTTCTCTCTTAGATGAAGAATATTGTAGAATCGACAAAGTATAAAAATTTTATGGGAAGTAACGCCTTGGCAGAAACATTTGAACTCAATACCGAAGAACTGATTAAAGCTGCAATTGAAAATGGCGAGGGAACGATTGCAAGCAATGGAGCCCTTTCATTGGAAACTGGAGCTCGGACTGGAAGAAGCCCAAATGATAGGTTTATTGTTAAAGAGGATAGCACTTCACATCTAATAGATTGGGGCGACATTAACAGGCCTTTTGATGCTGAAAAGTTTTCGCTTCTCTGGGATAAAGTTGATGCATATCTAGCAGAAAAAAATCGATATCTTTCGAAAGTCCATGTGGGAGCACACGAAGATCACTATATACCCGTGAATGTAACTGCTGAAAGCGCTTCTCATAGCATGTTCTCAAAATTAATTTTTATTAGCCCCGATGAATTTAACCCTCAAGCGAAAAAAGAATGGCAAATAATGAGCGCCTTAAACTATGAGTGTTCTCCAGAGGAAGATGGCACAAATTCAGAGGGATGTGTGATCATTAATTTTGCAGCAAGGAAAGTTCTCCTTGCTGGAATGAAATATGCGGGTGAAATGAAAAAGTCTATGTTTTCTGCGCAGAATTTTTTAATGCCTGAAAAGGACGTCCTGCCAATGCATTGCTCATCTAATGTCAATCGAGATGGCAATGTTTCATTATTTTTTGGGCTTTCTGGAACTGGAAAAACAACACTTTCGGCTGATCCAACCTGTTCACTTATTGGAGATGATGAACATGGCTGGGGTGTAGGCACTGTCTTTAATTTTGAGGGCGGATGTTATGCAAAAACGATTGATCTCTCCGAAAAAAATGAACCAGTTATTTGGAAGGCAATTAAGCATGGCAGCATAATTGAAAATGTCTTCTTGGATGAAAACAGCACTCCTGATTACTCAAATACTTCCTTATCTGAAAATGGACGCTGTTGCTATCCGCGCTCACACATTGATGATGCCGTTGAATCCAATTCTGCCGGCGAACCTGAAACAGTAATATTTTTAACCTGTGATTTAACCGGTGTCATTCCTCCTGTCTCGATTCTCTCAAAAGAAGCTGCGGCCTATCATTTTTTAAGTGGCTATACCGCAAAAGTTGGATCAACTGAAGTTGGTTCCACCGAATCGATCGGCACTACGTTTTCTACTTGTTTTGGAGCGCCCTTTTTTCCTAGGCCTGCTGGAGTATATGCCGACCTTTTGATGAAAAGAATTGATGCCTTTAATTCAAAAGTCTTTCTAGTCAATACTGGTTGGACTGGTGGTCCACACGGCATAGGCTCAAGATTTGATATTCCAACAACAAGAAGAATAGTTAATGCTATTCAAAATGGTGAATTGAATAATGTTGAAACTTCACACATAGAGGGTCTTAATTTAGAAGTTCCTGTGGCAATTGATGGAGTGGATTCAAAAGCACTAACCCCCAGAGAAACTTGGTCAGACCATGAGCAATATGATGAATATCTTAAAAATCTCATTGGGCAGTTCCAAGAAAACTTTAAAAAATTCTCAGTAAGTGAAGCAATAGTTGCAGCGGGCCCATCAATTTAGTCCAAATTTATGACTTCAGATGCGTTTAAGCGCTCTTTAAAAAATCATCAAGATACGGGATTCTTTAAGAATCTTAAAATCTTGCGCGGCATTGAAAGAGAATCTTTGCGTGTCACTCAAGAAGGAAATATTTCTCAAAACAATCATCCTAAAAATTTAGGATCCCCCCTAACAAGCAAAGATATCACCACGGACTTTGCAGAAGCGCTTGTGGAGCTTATCACTCCAACATTTGAGTCTGCAGAGGAGCTTTTTGAGCATCTTAATCTTCTACATAAATTTCTTTATAGTGAAATGGGAGAAGAAATACTTTGGAATTTCTCCATGCCATGTGCATTTCAAAGCGAGCAAGAAATCAAGATTGCTGAATACGGCAAAACCAATAGCGGAATGTTAAAACATATATATAGAAAGGGATTGAGATTAAGGTATGGATCTATCATGCAGTCTGTATCAGGGATTCACTATAATTTTTCTATATCAAATCAATCCTGGAATGCTCTAAGTAAAAATCCTACGCAAGATTTCATAAATAATAAGTATCTTGGAGCAATTAGAAATATAAAACGAAATTTTTGGTTTTTGTTAGAACGACTTGGGGCGTCGCCCATTGCGCATGAATCATATTTATTTAATAGAGAGCATTCTCTCGAAGAACATCTTGAAGACGATTTATTTTTACCAAACGCAACATCTCTTAGAATGAGTGAGGTTGGATATCAAAGCAGCATCCAGAATGAGCTAAAAATTAGCTACAACAATTTAGATGAATTCATCGATGCAATCATAAAGGGTATTAAAACGCCGGTTCAAGATTTCCAAGACATGGGATTGTTTGATGGTAATGGTATTCCGCAACAAATATCTACCGGGATTCTCCAGATTGAAAATGAGCTGTATGACATAGTTAGGCCCAAAAGATCTGGTCCAAGCGGCTCTAGACCAGCAACGCTTTTAAAAGAACAAGGAATAGAATATTTAGAGTTAAGGGGCATTGATATCAATCCATTTATTCCTGAGGGCATTGATGAAAACAAAATTAAACTTTTAGATGTTTATATAATGCATGCTCTAATTTCTGATAGTCCTGAAGTTTCTGATACAGAGATCGAAGAAATCCGGGCCAACCAAAAAGCAATGGTTGAAAGCGGAAGATCTAAAGACATAAAATTAAAACGTGGTGGTGTTGATATTCCGCTCTTAGAATTAAAAACTGTCTTACATGATGAATTAAAGCAAGTTGCAAGTGCTATGGATGAATATTGTCCAGGATATTCAAATGCGGTAGATTCTGAGATGAATATAGATATCCTCCCTAGTGAAAGAATTATGAATGAAATAAAGTCTCAAAATATCTCATTCCAAGAATATGGTTTAAGTCAAAGCAAGAAGATTGCTAACAATCTTCGCTCAACAAATAGCAATGACTTTTCAGAACTCAAACACAATGTTGAGGTGTCACTAAAAGATTTAAAAAATCTTCAGGAAAATGTGGGCACGGACATTAATAAATATGTAGAATTATATAATTCAAAAATTTAGGAAGAATAATGAAAGCTTTGCAGTGTGTAGAATTAGCCGGTCCTGAAAAACTAATCTTATCTGACATAGATGATCCAAAGCCTGGCAATGGTGAAGTTTTAATAGAGATTAAATCTGCTAGTGTTAATTTTCCAGATGTCTTGATGATCCAAGGTCTATATCAAGTTCAGCCACCAATGCCATTTATTCCTGGAGCAGAATGTTCAGGTGTTATAGCAGAAATAGGGGAAGGTGTTGAATCTTGTAGCATTGGTGATCATGTTTTTGTTATGGCAGGAAATGGGTGTTTTGCTGAGAAAATTGTTGTTGAAGCTGCAAGGGTAGCCTTGATACCAAAAGAAATGGATTTTCCAGTTGCTGCTGCCCTTCCAATGACTTATGGGACTTCTCTGTATGCTTTAAAACAAAGAGCGGAACTCAAAGCTGGGGAGACACTGTTGGTGCTAGGCGCTGCAGGAGGAGTTGGGCTAAGTGCAGTAGAAATTGGCAAAGCAATGGGAGCAAAGGTCATTGCCGCAGCTTCTTCTGATGAAAAAATAAAGATTTGCTTAGAGCATGGTGCAGATGAAGCCTTTGTATATCCCTCGGGTAATTTAGATAGAGACCAACAAAAAGAGCTTTCAAATAAAATTAAAGATCTCACTGGAGGACAAGGAGCTGATGTTATTTATGATCCAGTTGGAGGATCTTTTAGTGAGCCAGCTTTAAGATCAATAGCATGGGAAGGTAGGTTTCTTGTAATTGGATTTGCAACTGGAGAAATACCAAAGCTGCCTCTAAATCTAGCTCTTTTAAAAAGCTGTCAGATAGTTGGAGTTTTTTGGGGTGCATGGACAATGATGTTTGCAGATGAAAATGAAAAAAATTTTAAAGAGCTTTTTGATCTTTATGCTGCGGGAAAAATCAATCCTGAAATTTCAGATAGATTCACTCTTGAAGAATCAGCAGCAGCCATTGCACATCTAAAAGATAGAAAAGCTAAAGGAAAGGTGATTATTGATGTATAAAAAAGTAGGAATTTTATTCTTTAGCTTTCTACTCGCACAATGCTCAAAAACAATAGATACAATGGATAGACCTTATCATAAAGAAGATAGCTCTTATCAAAATGAAGAGCACAGACTGTTGCCAATGGATGGCGCTCACAATACAAGAGAACTTGGGGGTTATAAAACTACTGATGGTAAATCGGTTAAATGGGGTATGCTATTTCGCTCTGATAAACTCAGCGATATCACTAAGAATGATCAAGAATATCTCCAAAATCTCGGCATCCAAAAAATAATTGATTTTAGGTCAAAGGAAGAAAAAGAAGAGGATCCTGACGTTATACCATTAGGAATAAAATACGTTGAAATGCCAATAAGCGTCGACGGAGCTATGAGATCAAAAATAGAAGCAGTGCTCAAAGGTGAAACTGACAAAGAAGTTAAAAGCTTTTTGATAGATGCAAATAGAGAATTTATAACTAGCTATACAGACGTATATGAAAATTTCCTAAGGGACCTAATTGATGATGGTGCCCCAACCCTATTTCATTGCACCGCTGGAAAAGACAGAGCTGGCTTTGCTGCAGCAATTACACTTATAGCTCTGGGCGTTCCCAAAGATGTTGTAATTGAGGATTACATGAAAACCAATACCTTTACACAAGAAAGAATTGAAGAAATCATAGGTCAAATAAGGCTAATGAGCCTATATCAGGCTGATCCTGATGTTCTTCGCCCCCTGCTTGGAGTTGAGCAAGAATACATTGAGGCGGCTTTCAAAGCAGCTGAAGAGAAATATGGGAGCCTAGCAAACTTTATTAGAGAGGGTCTCAATATTTCAGACGAAGATATTAAAAATCTTCGCAGTCAATTTCTTGAAGGCTAGCGAGGGGTCACAACCGACTGGTAAGTAAGAAGAAATTTTTCTTCATTAAATGGGGGTCTAAAAAATCCAACGTACTGCCCATCAGGGTTGATTAGCAAAATATTATTTGAGTGATTTTCTAAATGGTCCATATGATTAACATGCATATTTTTGGGAGGCTCAACCACCATCACGTTTAGTTGAGTTGCCATGCTTAAAAGCATTGGTCTATCTCCACGAGCTCCAATAAATGATTCATTAAAGGCTTTAGCATATTTGTCTACATCATTTGGGGTATCATTCTCAGGGTCTATGGTAAAAAGAAGCACTTGCTTATCATCGAGCTTAAAGCCTTTTGATTCTAATGTTGAATAGAGAGTTTTAATTAAAGACATGGCAACTGGGCATTCTGCAGGACAGCGAGTATAACCAAAATATATTAAAGTCCATTTTCCTTTGAAAATATCCTTTTCAAGCATGAGATTATTAGATGTAAGGATTTGAAAATTAGAAAACTCCCTTGGGTTAGGGAATTGATAATATCCATTTAGCTTAAGCTCAGTTTCAGATAAGTGCCTTGGGGTGGTTAATTTATTAATAAAGAGGGACAAAACTGAAACCATAAATAAAATGATTAAAGCTAATGAAATTTTTATATTCTTATTCATGTTTATATTAAGTAGTGATCAATAAGCAAGGCGGCGAAAATCAAAAAAATATAATAAATAGAGTAAACAAAGGTTGGGAAGGCTTGTTCGTTGTCTTCATTGAAATACAAGCGCACTGAATAGAACAAAAAAATAGCTCCCAAGATTAGTGCTGACATTAAATAAAAAATTCCTGACATTAAAACTACAAAGGGCAACAAACTAACGAGAATTAAAATAATCGTATAAAGGATAATTTGAAGCTTTGTAAATTGAACGCCATGGGTCACCGGAAGCATTGGAATATTTTCTTTTGCGTATTCGTCTTTTCGATGGATGGCAAGAGCCCAAAAGTGTGGAGGAGTCCATGCAAAAATAATTAATACCAATAAAAGAGAGTTTGGGTCAACAGAATTTGTAACCGCTGTCCAGCCCAACAAAGGTGGGGCTGCTCCGGCTAGACCGCCAATAACTATGTTTTGTGGCGTTGCTCTTTTTAAATACACTGTATAAACAAAGGCATACCCTATTAGAGACGCTAAAGTTAACAATGCGGTTAATATATTTACATAGACTACTAATATTGCTGCGCCAAGCGAACCCAAAATTAATGCAAAAATTGATGCATTAATAGGACTCACTTCTCCTTGAGGAATGGGCCTATTTTCTGTCCTGTTCATATTAGCATCTGCCTTTCTGTCGATAATTTGATTGATTGCTGCCGCAGACGACGCGCATAAACCTATGCCAAGCATTGCAAATGAAATTAAGGACAATGGAGCTAAGTTTTTGCTGGCCAGCAAAGATCCGACTAATGCAGTAATAAGCATAACTAGAACTACATTAGGCTTACATAGTTCGTAGTAATTTTTAATTGTGTTATTCATCTTTCCAAATAACAAAATTAACCATTAGGGTTGCTAACAGCAATAGTGCTGCAACCAAATTATGTGCGACAGCAATATACAAAGGAAGTACATATACAACATTCATAATACCCAAGGATATCTGAGTAACCAATATTACTCCCAGGGTTGAAGCTAGTGGAGCGGCATTTGAAAACCAAAGCTTCGTAATTAAAACAATAAAGATTAACGTTAGAATTAATGCACTAACTCTATGAGAATAATGAATGGCGACCCTTGCTTCATTATCTAGCAAGCCGTATAAATAATTAGGACCAACTTCTTGGGATAAGTTAAATCCGTCAGAGAAGTTCATTTCAGGCAAAAATGTGCCCTGGCAAGTTGGAAAATCAACGCATGCTAATGAAGCATAGTTGGTGCTGGTCCAAGCACCCAAAAATATTTGAATTAGCAGGGCAACCAACGCAATGCTTCCAAGGGTTTTTAATTGGCCAATTTGATGATTTTTAATGCCCTCGCCTGTAATTAAAAATAAATAGAAAAACAAACTCAATGTTATAAAACCTCCAAACAGGTGGCCTGTTACTATAATTGGAAGGAGCTTAAGGCTAACAGTTAAATAACCAAACAATCCCTGGCAACAAATAAAAAATAAAAGAAATGAGGTTATGGCTTTGATTCTTGTGGGCGCTTTATGTTTAAAAGAAAAAAAGGCTAATAATATTGCTATAAACCCTAGGGTGGCTGCAAAGTATCTATGTGCGACCTCGGGAATAGCTTTATCAATCTCATATGGAAATTGAGGATATCTTTGTTCGGCCAATAAAATTTCAGCTTCGGTGGTGGGGAAAACTACAAAACCATAGCATCCTGGCCAATCAGGACATCCTAGGCCAGCATCTACCAGCCGAGTCCATGCCCCCAATGCAATTACAACAAAAGCAAAACATAGCCCAAAAAGTGAAAGCCCTCTAATTAAAGTCATATTAAAACCTTTAAATCCTTTAAAATTAATTTAGGATTCATGGACACCGGAAAAAACATAACCGCTCTTCCGTATGGATCAACTATAAATATTTTTTGCTCTTGAAAAAAATTTGCATCTCCAACCTGTAACAACTTCTCAAAGAGTTTATTCTGTGAATCAATAATTACTTCTGTTCTAGGATAATTAATTAACTGATCTTTAACTAAGGCCCCATCCTGGGTAAAAATAATTCTTTTAAGCTTGTATATATCTCTATTAAGCGCAACGTTAAGCTGTTTCATTAGATAAAGAGCTTGTTCTAAATCAGCGCCTTCTGATGCATATGTACCAAATAGCCATTTCCCATCTTCAAATTTAAGACTGTCAGCATTTTCAATAAGATCAAGTTTAGTTGCATCGAAATACTCTTCAAAAAATATGCCATTATTTTTTGTATTTTTGGGCGCAAGGCCTGACTGAAAAGATAGCGTTGATGTAAACAAAACCACTAGGGGTGTTAATAATAAAATTGCTAAAAATATTTTACTTTTCATGATTCTCTCTTAATTGCATAGATGAACATTCCCGCCAAAACCAAACTCATGGTAAACCATTGAAGAGCATAGCCATAATGCTTGGCTGGGGTAATAACAAAGGGGCTTAATCCGATATACTCATTAATAAATTTAGAGCCGGGCTCTAAAATTAGAACCATATCCAAAAAATCCTGGTTATATGCATTTTGGATAATGCTTGGTGATTTGGTTTGTGAAACCAAAGGCCATTCATTGGTTAGTAGTGCACTTCCTACCAAAACCTCTTTTTCTGGCTTGATCAGGCTGCCAATAATAGTAATTTCTCCTGCAACAAAGTTTATATTAGGCAAATCGTTCCTAGTTTTACCTTGAGGCAGCCAGCCTCGATCTACGAATATTGCTTGACCCCCATCAAAATAAAAGGGGGTATATATCTTGTAACCAACTTTCCCCTCATTAATTTGATTATCTATAAATACTTGATGAGATGTGTTATAGGTACCATTTATATAAACACGGCTCCATGGGGGTGATGCACTAGAAATATCTTTAGGAGGCTTGGTTTGTTCTTGATCAAATGCCTCCATTAGATTTGCTTTTACCTCAGCTCTTTCTAATTGCCAAAAACCTAAAAAAATAAAAATAGCAACAAAAAAACAAGAAAAAATACTTAGCGCTTTATTTTGCTTCATGAGCTTTATTATTCTTAAGTCTGTCATTTCAAAGCTGTTATGATATGAATATGTGGCTTAAACCTCTTATTGCTGTTCTCATTATCTTAATATTTTTAAGCTTATTCAGCAGTCTGTTTTTTCTTTTTAAAGACCAGGGACAGGGCAAGCGTTCTGTATATAGTCTTGGTTTTAGAGTCACTGTGGCCATATTGCTGCTAATTTTAGTTTCTTATGGCTTATATACTGGAGAGCTTGGAAACACCGTGCCCTGGGGTTCTTGACTTAAAGTATATAAACAAAAAGAAATAGCATTACCCAAACAACATCTACAAAGTGCCAATACCATGAGGCAGCTTCAAAGCCAAAGTGGCTGTGCGAATCAAAATGATTATAGAAAACCGATCTAGACAACATGACAGCGAGCATAAAGCCGCCCATCATTACATGGAAGCCGTGAAATCCAGTTAGCATAAAGAAGGTTGAACCGTAAATTCCAGAATTGAGCGTTAATCCATAATGTGCATAAGCTTCATAATATTCAGCAGCTTGTAAGCCAACAAATATAAGGGCCAGGGTTACCGTTACACCAAGCCAAATATTAAAACTTTTTTTATTGTCGTTTTTAAGAGCAAGATGCGCGAAATGGACTGTTACACTTGAGCTTAATAAAACAATTGTGTTCCACATCGGCAACCATTCTAAGGCATGGCCCCATCCGGGCCAGCTCATATTTTTTTCTGCTAATACATATGCTGATCCAGCATCTGGAGTAGACATCACAGGCCAAGTAGATTCAAAACCTTCCCAAAGCATATTAGCCAGTCCTTTATCTCCCTCTCCACCAAGCCAGGGTACTGAGAAATTTCTTACATAAAATAAAGCACCAAAAAATGCTGCAAAAAACATTACCTCAGAAAAGATAAACCAACCCATGCCAAAAACAAATGATTTTTGAAGCTGTGCACTATCCAAACCAGCAATATGTTCTCTAATTACTGTTCTAAACCAAAAAAATAATGTTGTTCCAAAAACCGCAAAGCCAGAATACAAAACATACACAGACATGCTATCTGCTTCTCCTAGGTCATTAATCGTACCAGCGGCGCCCATAACCAAAAGAAATAATGCCATTGCCATAAGAATTGGGAACTTGCTTTGGTCTGGAACGTAATATTTTTGGTAACTCATAATGAGGACTCCATTTCATGACCTTCGTCATCGCCATCGTGATGATGTCGCGTTAATTCAACATCGTTATAATCTGTTACATCAAATAAAGTATAAGAAAGTACTACACTTTTAATTGAGTCTGGAAGCTCGTCATCAAATATCATTCGAACTGGCAAGAGGGCCTCCTCTCCAGGAGCAAGTTCTTGCTGTTCAAAACAAAAGCACTCTAGTTTCTTTAAATGAGATGCGGCATTTGATGGAGCAACACTTGGGATGGCTTGAGCAGTCATTTTTTTGTTTGTTGGATTTTTAACATAAAAAGTTGCAGTGTGATACTTGCCTGTCTTAATTTTAATTACGTCTTCTGAAGGCTTAAAAGTCCAAGGCATTTCTTCATTATTGTGTGAAACAAATTGAACAGATATATCGCGCCCATTATCTATTTCAATGCTCTTATCCGATGTTGCTTTTAACTCAATCTTTCCATTTAGCCCGGTAACTTCACAAAAAACATTATAAAGAGGGACCAAAGCAAACGAGAATGTAAACATCCCCACAACAGCAAAACATAAAGTTTTAATTGTTTTTTTTGATCCTTCGTTCATTAATTTACCTTCGGAGGTGTTGTGAATGTATGGTAAGGGGCTGGTGACTCTATAGTCCACTCAAGTCCTCTTGATCCTTCCCAGACTTCAGGAGTTGCTTTTTTGCCTCCCATTACAGTTTTTAAAACTATGAATAAGAATAGTATCTGGGAAGCGCCAAATAAAAATGCTCCAACCGATGAAACCATATTCCAGTCGGCAAATTGTAAAGCGTAGTCCGGATATCTTCTTGGCATTCCAGCAAGACCAATCCAATGTTGAGGGAAAAAAGTTACATTGACGCCTACAAAAGAAAGCCAAAAGTGTAGTTTGCCAAGCCTTTCGTCATACATATTTCCAGTCCATTTTGGTATCCAGAAATAAACAGCGGCCATAATTGAAAATATTGATCCAGGAACTAATACATAGTGGAAATGAGCTACCACAAAATATGTATCATGATATTGAAAATCAGCGGGGGTAATGGCAAGCATCAACCCAGAGAAGCCTCCAATTGTAAATAAAACCACAAATGCAATTGCAAAAAGCATCGGGGTCTCATAAGTAATTGAGCCCTTAAACATTGTAGTGACCCAGTTAAAAACTTTTACTCCAGTAGGAACAGCAATTAACATAGTCGCCCACATAAAGAATAGCTCTGCGGCTAACGGCAAACCAACTGTGAACATGTGATGAGCCCAAACCACAAATGAAAGGATAGCAATTGATGTCATTGCCCAAACCATAGATGTGTGGCCAAATAACTGCTTTCTTGAAAACGTCTCAATGATATGTGATGTTATGCCAAAAGCTGGAAGTATCATTATATAAACTTCAGGGTGCCCAAAGAACCAAAAAATATGCTGAAAAAGGACGGGGTCGCCGCCGCCTGCAGCATTAAAAAAGCTGGTTCCAAAATGAATATCCATCAGCATCATTGTTACGGCCCCAGCTAGTACTGGCATAACTGCAATAAGAAGATATGCCGTAATCAGCCATGACCAAACAAATAGAGGCATTTTCATCAAAGTCATTCCAGGAGCTCTCATATTCATTATTGTTACGATCACATTAATTGAGCCCATAATTGATGACGCTCCCATGATGTGAACCGAAAAAATAAAAAAAGTAGTGCTGGGAGGGGCATAGGTTGTTGATAAAGGTGCATAAAATGTCCAGCCAAAGTTGGGTGCTCCGCCCTCCATAAACAAAGATGACAAAAGGATAAAAAATGCCACTGGTAAAATCCAAAAACTCAGATTATTCATTCTTGGTAAGGCCATATCAGGCGCACCGACCATCATTGGCACTAGCCAGTTAGCAAGGCCAACAAAGGCTGGCATAACAGCGCCAAAAACCATTATCAGACCATGCAAAGTAAGCATTTGGTTATAAAATTCAGGTTCAACGATTTGCATGCCTGGTTCGAATAGCTCTGCCCTTATGACCAAAGCCATTGCTCCACCAATAAGGAACATTGCAAAACTAAACCATAGGTAAAGAGTTCCTATGTCTTTATGGTTGGTTGTATAAAGCCATCGGGTTAAGCCTTTGGCAGGTCCATGATGATGGTCATCATGGTTATGGGATTCTATTACTGCGCTCATATATCTTCCTTTAAATTAAGCCTTTGGTTTTTTGTATTCAACTATGTCCTGGGGAGTAACTATTTCACCATCGCCATTTCCTGCATTGCCCCAAGCTTCTCTCGTGTATGTAATTACTGCAGCCATGTCTACTTCTGATAGCTGGTTAGCAAAAGATTGCATTGCGGCACCTTGTACACCCTCCATTAAAATTTCAACATTTCTAGCTTTGTTGTTTAAAACAATGTCGCTGCCAGCAAGATTTGGAAAAATTCCTGGAACGCCCTGCCCATTAACTTGATGACATGCAACACAATTTTTTAAGTAAACTCCCTCTCCTCTCTGGGTAAGCTCATCAACAGTCCAGCTTTTTTCAGTCAGTTCAGCCATCTTAAGCGCTTCTTCTTTTTTGCCTTGAACCCAAGCATCATACTCATCTTGAGAAACAACCTTTACAACCACTGGCATAAACCCATGATTCTTTCCACAAAGTTCTGTGCATTTGCCTCTATATGTTCCGGGCTCATCTACAACAGTCCAAGCCGTGTTAATGAATCCAGGTATGGCATCCTGCTTTATGGCAAAGTCCGGCATCCACCATGAATGAAGAACATCATTGGCTGTTATAAGGAATCTAACTCTTTTGCCAACCGGAATAACAACCGCCTCATCCACTTCCTGAAGGTAGAATTCTCCCTTTGGAGTTAAGTTATTTATTTCATCCCAATCTGTAGCCAAATTTGAGAAGAAATTAATATCATCTTCAAGATATTTATACTGCCATTTCCATTGATACCCAACTACCTGGATGTTGATATCACCTTCTGAATCATCATAGATTTTTGTAAGAGTATTAGAGGCAGGTATCGCCATAAATACCAGTATCAAAAATGGCACCACTGTCCAAGCAAGCTCAACTTTTGTGTTTTCATGGAAGGTGGATGGATTGGGATTTTTCTTTTTAGTGTAAGCAAACATTGAATAAAACATGATGCTAAAAACTATTATCCCAATAACCACACAAATCCAATAAATTAGCATATGCAGTTCAAACACCTCTTTGCTAATTGCGGTTACGCCTTTTGTCATGTTGAAATCATCCCAAGCAGCAGAAGTAATGCCTGAGAATAAAGTTATGAATGTTACAAAGAGTTTATTTTTTATGCTTGTGGTAGCTTTTTTTAACATTGGTAATCCTTTGCTTCTAAGAAACCTTTAAAATAAATAATTGATATATCTAATTATAACTAAAAATTATGTTTATTAGAAGCTATGGAGATTCTTGGCTGCTAAAAAACTCTTTTTTTGTGCGGCTATAATAGCTCTAATTTACCTTAAATTCTAGGATTTTTTAAGCCTAAAATCTTCTATATTAAAGAGGCCTGGTAAATCAGATTTTTTGTTTTTGCCAATGCTCCCTTGCGGCCTATGTTCCTCGAAATTACAACTAAGGCAATAAATTGTTTTATCATCTGGGGTGATTGCGATCTTGTCTAATTCCTTGCAGTTTGGGCATGCTGCCCCAGCAATGAATCGAATAAAGTTTTTGGTCATTTGTTCAGAACATCTAAGTTAATTTTAGAAAGGTCGGGAAATTTATCAAACCACAATTCAAACGAATATGCTGCTTGAGCAATAAGCATTCCTATTCCATCAAAATGATTGTCAGAAAACTTGCTTGCCCAAGAAAAATATTCTATTGCTGCTTTCCCATAACTTAAATCATAAAAAACTGTTTCTTCATTAAGTTGGCTCTGAATATTCCAATTAAAGTTGCCCGATAGAGCCGCTGAAGTTGCATTGATTACTAGGTCTATGGGTTCGTGATTGCGCTCAAAGGGTCGAAGCCTAAAAGAAGAAAACTTTTCTAATAATTTTTCAATTTTGTCAGGTGATCTATTATCGACCATGAGTTTTGCTGGGTTCATCCTTGCAATTGATGGGATGATGCTTTGGCTTGCGCCTCCCGCCCCAAGAATTAAAATTCTTTTATCGCTTAATTCTATATTTTTTTCAGAGCAGTCCCTTATAAATCCCATACCATCGGTTGATGATGCAATAATTTGATTATTGCGATTCTTGCTAAGGGTATTTGCGGCACCAATTAACTCCACTTCATTTGATAAAATATCAGCAAAACGAACACAATTAAGTTTATGTGGCAAAGTTACATTCAGTCCGTGACCGCCATCTGCAAAAAAGCTTTCAATAAATTTTTCTAACTCTCTATCTATTACGTGAAAAGCTTTGTAATCGACTTCAAGGCCTAAAGCCTCTCCAAATTTAGATTGAATTAAGGGGGATAAGGAATGATCAATAGGATCCCCTATAACTCCAAGTTTTATCTGGCCGCCCATCTATATCCTCTCTTTCCAGCTCTTATCAAAGAATGAAATCAAAGATTTATTTTTCTTTTTAATGGTTTTGCTATTAGAGTAAGGCCAACTTACAAGAGGAGGTAGGGAAGCCAATATAGATTCTGCTCTTCCATTAGACTCAATCCCAAACTTAGTACCCCTATCAAAAAGAAGGTTGAATTCAACATATCGCCCTCTTCGATATAATTGAAAAGCTTGGTCATCTTTAGAAAACTTTTTGTTTCTGTGGGATAAAATAATTTTTTCATAAGTATTAATATAAGATTCAGCAGTTTTTTCTAATAAAAATAGGCTGGACTCAATATCTTTATGCTGGAGTTGATCAAAAAAGATGCCTCCTATTCCTCTTTTTTCATTTCTATGGGGAAGAACAAAGTATTCGTCACAGTTTTTTGCAAATTTTTTGTAATATTTTTTACTAAATTCATCTAATGTTGATTTGGCCTCATTATGCCAATCAGATGAGTCTTTTATAGAGACAATAAATGGAGTTAAATCAAAACCACCGCCTATCCACCAATTATTAATCAATGCATTTTTACCAATTTCTAAAAATATCCTGATGTTCATGTGGCTTGTTGGGCAATATGGATTGAAGGGGTGAGAAATAACAGAAACTCCGACCGCATGAAACTTTGAAGAATTATTAGATTTTAATTTTGTTGCTAACGAAGCAGCAGGCAATTTCTTACCAAAAATAGATGAAAAGTTTACTGCCGCCTTTTCTATAACATCGCCATTAATAGATATAGATTTTCCGCCTCCACCCTGTTTACGATTCCAGGTTTCAGCATTTCGTTGAAAAGATTTTTTGTTTAAAGAATTTAGTTTTTTATCTATTTTTCTTTGAATAAATTTGAACCTTGACTCAATCAAGGTAAGGTTATCTTTATTCAGTTTATTCACGAATATATTCCATGCTTTTTAAGTCAATTATTGAAGATGGTTTTAAGGCATTTCCATTATCATGAGCATACACTGCTACGTCAGGATCATTGAATATTTTTTTTACTTCAGTTAGTGAATTAGGGGTTGGGTCCTTGCTAATATTTGCTGACGTAGAAACCATTAAGCTATTGAATGAATTCAGCAAATCTATTATAGGTAAGTGACCGCTTACTCTTATACCGATTCTATTATCTAGAGCTTTTAATGAAGAATCTATAGAATTATTTGCTTGCAAAATAACTGTAACATGGCCTGGCCATATGGACTCTAAATACTCAATTTGTGATGGGTTCAATTCTACGGAACAATCTTTGGCAAAAGAGATTGATGGGGCTAATAAAATGAAATTTTTATTATTAGATCTTTGTTTGAGAAGAGATATTTTTTCACATGCATTTACGTTCGCTGCATCACAACCAAGGCCCCAAACTCCCTCTGTGGGGTGGATTAAAATTTTACCTTCTTTGAGCCAATTCGATGCTTCAACAGGGCATGAAAATTCTTTCAAATTAATTTACTGAATAGACTCATTTGCAGCCAAAACATCATCGTGCATTTTCGCCTTATACTCAACAAGCATGCCAGCAATTTTTTTATCTGTAGTTCCTAGCATTTGAATTGCGCACAAAGCAGCATTAATAGCTCCGGACTTTCCAATTGCAAAAGTTGCGACAGGAACTCCCTTGGGCATTTGAACGGTAGCAAGCAAAGAATCCATTCCATCCAAATCTCCTCCTCCAAGAGGAATTCCCAATACTGGCTTTGTTGTTTGCGCAGCAATGGCTCCCGCAAGATGTGCGGCCATGCCAGCAGCTGCTATAAATACTTTCGCGCCATCTTGTTCCGATTCCTTAACCTTCTTTACAACCTCTTCAGGGGTTCTATGTGCAGAAAGTATAAACATGCGATGAGGTATATTGAATTCATTTAAAGTATCTGATGCAGCTTTTACAATGGGTAAATCAGACTTTGAACCCATAAATATTGAAACTGAGATGTTATCGGACATAAAATTAGCTCCTTTAGCATAAATAAAGATGTTGATTATAAAGAATGAACATATAATGTGTATATGGCTATATTAAAAGTTTTGACATTTCCTGACCCAAGATTAAGAAAAGTTGCTGTTCCGGTAACTAAATTCGACAAAAGTCTAGAAACTATTGCTTCTAACATGCTTGAAACTATGTATGCTGAAGATGGAATAGGCCTAGCAGCCACCCAAGTTAATATTCATGAAAGAATTATAGTTATGGACCTATCAGAAGAAAGAAATGACCCAAAAGTATTCATAAACCCTGAGTTTAAAATTTTAAATGACAAAAGTCTCCTTTCATTTACAGAAGGATGTCTGTCTGTTCCTGGTATAACTGAAGAAATAACAAGACCTGATAATATCTATTTAACATGGCAGGATCTAAAAGGCGTTTCTCATGAAGCCGAACCATCTGGCTTGTTAACCATATGTATTCAACATGAGATCGATCATTTAGAGGGAAAACTTATGGTTGACTATCTATCTCCCCTAAAAAGAGACAGAATTAGAAAAAAAGCCTCGAAATAGACAAATTTTAAAGAATTTAAACGAACTTATATAAAAATGAAAGTTTTATTTGCAGGATCACCTGAAGCATCTGCGAAAATACTGGGTTCCCTGTTTAAAGAGCAATTTAAAATTGTGGGAGTAATCAGCCAGCCTGATAAAAGATCTAATAGAAGCAAGGGCAAGGAAGCATCGCCAGTTTCAAAAGAAGCATTAAGGCTTGGCATTCCCACCTTTAAACCTAGAGCGCTTGATGATTTATTTAAAAAAGAAATTGAGTCCTTGGACTTTGATTTCTTGGTTGTTTGTGCCTACGGAAAAATATTACCTGACTGGTTGTTGGATGCGCCAAATATTGCGCCAGTAAATATCCATTTCTCACTTTTGCCTAAATACAGGGGAGCGTCTCCGATACAAATATCAATATTGAATAATGATAATAAAACTGGAATATCAATTATGAAAATGTCCGCGGAAATGGATGAGGGTCCAGTTTACTGCTTTCATGAAATTGAGATCTTAGAATCAGATAACAAAATAGATCTTGAAAAAAGACTTGTCTATATATGCATCAAAAACCTTGGCAATGATCTCAATAATATTTTTAATAGCAAGCTAACTCCCATTAATCAAAATAATAGTAAGGCAAGCTATTGCTCAAAGATAGATAAGTTATCTGGCAAAATAGATTTACGCAAAGAAAGTACCAAGGAAATATTTCAAAAGTTTAAGGCGTTTTTTGGGTGGCCTGGGCTGTATTTTATAAAAAATAATGTCGCAATTAAAATCCATGGATTGGAGGAATGCAAGGGTAACAATGAAGATCTTGGGGTAAATAGTTTTAGATTCACGCCCGATGGATTGGTAACAAAAACAAGTGACTCTATGATAGTTATTACTCACTTACAGTTCCCCGGGAAGCGCATTATCCCAGCATCAGATGCAGCGAATTCATATACAAAATTTTTTGAGGAATAATTTAGTTTCGGCAATTCTTCCAATTCACCAAAAAGAGGTTTAATTTATAACAATGAAAATTTTAATACTTGGCGCTGGAAGGGTGGGAAGTAGCCTTGCCTCAACACTATCAATGCAAGAATATGAAATCAGCATAGTCGATTTAAATAAAGATAAGCTTTTAAGGCTTCAAGAAGATTATGATTTAGCTACAGAAATTGGTCATGCTTCTCATCCAAGAACCCTCGAAAAGGCTGGGGCAGATCAAGATACTATTTTATTAGCTGTAACTAATAGCGATGAATGCAATATTACTTCCTGCCAAATCGCAAAATCTAAATTTAATGTTAAAAAAACAATTTGCAGGCTTTCTGATTCATCTTACCTTGACTCTTTAGAGGCATTTGGAGAAGACAATATTGATATTGCAATTGGCCCAGAAAATGAAGTTACAGAGCACCTTGTTGATTTAATAAAACATCCTGGCGCAGAGCAAATTGAATCATTTGCAAATGGCTCCTTGAAAGTTGTATCAGTGAAGGCTAGAAAAGATGGCATGCTGGTTAACAGGGAGCTTAAAAGTATAAAAAGTGATATGCCAGATACAGATACTTACGTTCCTGCAATATATAGAAAAGGAAAGCCCTTAATACCTGATGGCAAAACAATCATTAAAGAAAATGATGAAATATACTTTTTGGCTGCAGAAAACGATATTGATGGCATCGTCCAAGAAATGAGGCTTCAAGATGCTTCTTCATCAAGAATAATGATCATAGGCGGTGGAAAGATAGGGTTTGCACTAGCAAAAACTCTAGATGATGACTATAAAATTAAGATAATAGATCCAGACAAGGATAGGTGTGAGGTGCTTTCTAGGGAATTAAGTAGAGCAATTGTCTTGAAGGGGGTTGGATCTGATGAAGAGCTCTTAAAAAGTGAAAACATCGAAAATATAGATATTTTTTGTGCTTTAACGAATGACGATGAAACTAACATCATGTCAGCGTTTCTTGCTAAAAAACTTGGAGCTAAAAAAACTATTATTATTGTGAATAATTACACCTATATAAATATACTTCCCAAAAATTTTGTTGACATAGCTCTCTCACCTCAGAGGCTAACCGTCTCTATGGTTTTACAACATCTTGCAAAAGGTGATGTTCCTCAAGAGGTAATTTTTAAAATGCAAAGCGGGGCTGAGGCAATTGAAGGGATAATTCATAAAAATAAATTTAGCGAAGGATTTTTTGATAAGCCTATTTCTGAACTTCCTCTTCCAGAAAGTTGTGTTATTGCAGCGGTGATAAGGGGGAAAGAGATTTTTATGCATTCAAAAAATTTACTTCTCAAGCCTAACGATAGGATTATAGTTTTTATTCTTGGAAAAACAGATAAAGAAAAAATAGAGAATCTTTTCCTAACAAACTAATGAATTACAAATCAATTTTTAATTTGTTGGGTATTCTGCTGGGAATATTTAGTCTTTCATTTATACCGCCCTTGGCTCTTACTTTTATATATAACGAATCTGGCAGTGAAATATTTTTATACTCTTTCATATTTTTCTCTATTTTAGGTGTAAGCATATGGGCATTCACTCGTCAACAAGAGCTGCCTCTTAATATTTCAGACGGCTTTATTATTACTACTTTGTTCTGGGTTGTTCTTGCTTGCGCTGGATCAATTCCATTTTACTTTTTTGGTCTTGGAATAAGCGATGCTATTTTCGAATCTGTCTCAGGGATAACAACTACTGGAGCTACTACAATTATTGGTCTAGATAGTCTCCCAAAATCAATTCTTTTATATCGACAGCTCCTTCAGTGGATAGGTGGAATGGGGCTAATAATTTTAGCGGTAGCAGTAATGCCGGCCTTAGGAATTGGTGGTGGTCAGCTCTACAAAATGGAACTTCCTGGGAGTCATGGCAATCAAAAGCTTACCCCAAAGATAACAGACAGTGCGAAAGCTTTATGGAAAATATATGTTGGTCTAACAGTTGTGTGCGCAACTCTATATCTACTTTCAGGGATGAATTTATTTGACTCCATTGCCCACAGTTTAAGCACTGTTGCTGGGGGTGGATTTTCGACCCATGATCAAAGTATTGGATTTTTTAATAGCGCACTAATAGAATCAGTTTGTATTATTTTTATGTTGCTTTCTGCTGCCTCATTTGCTGTTCACTACGTAGCAATATTTGGCGGGAAACCGCTGAAATATTTTTATGATTCAGAGTTTAGATTTTTCTTATCTGTCGTACTGTTGATAATTATGGTGTCTTTGATCGTTCATATTATAAGTAACTCATATACCGATATTTTTTCTACTTTTAGCTCGACAATTTTCCATGCGGTTTCTATAGTTACAACATCAGGCTTTACCACAGAGAACTTTTCGCTTTGGCCTGGTTTTTTGCCATATCTTTTGCTGGTAGGTGCATTTATGGGGGCGTGCTCTCAGTCTGTTGGCGGGGGAATCAAAGCTTGGAGAGTATTAATAATGATTAACCAAGCATATAAGGAAATATTAAAAACCATTCATCCAAATGCCGTTCTTACTTCAAAGATTGGCACCAAGGTAATTGATGCAAAAATTGCTGAAAAAGTTTGGGGCTTTTTTTCTATCTATGTATTTATATTTATGTTTTTACTGATGGCAATGCTTGGAACAGGACTAAGTTTTGAGACTGCATTTTCTGCTGTAGGTGCATGCCTAAATAATTTGGGTCCTGGGCTGGGTGATGTAGCCAGCAACTATACAAATGTAAATGCGTTTGGAAAATTTATTTTGTGCTTTGCTATGATTTTAGGAAGATTAGAAATCTTCACTCTACTTGTATTATTTACGCCTGCTTTTTGGCGTCGCTAAGTTTAATAAATATCTTTTGGCTCTTGTGAGAGCTTTCTAAATTTTTTATATTCCCAGGAGTACTCTGTAGGAGATTTTTTAATTTCACACTCCATTTCAGCATTCATAACATCAACTCCATTTTGGGAATAAATTTCTTTATTTGGTTTTTTAAAATTTATGATGTGGCCAATATTTTTATCGTAGGATAAATATGACATTAGAATTTGTTTGTTAGATTTTCTAGCAAGTTTAGGAGCAAGTGAAAATGAGTAGCACTCTTTGCCAAAAAATGTTGAGTAGGTCCCCAACCCATCAGCTGGAACTTGGTCAGACGCCATACAGGTCATTTGATTATTTTCTAAAGATTTGAGAATAGTTTTTACCCCCCCTATTCCGGTTTCAACCATTTGACAATTTCCTTCTTCTCTAAATTTTTTTACAAATTTGTTAATTGGTTTTGATTTAATTTTTTTATAGAGGGATGTATGAGATCTTTGAGAGCCAATCCATCTCAACATAAAATCTATACTTCTGTTGTGAAGAGCAAAAATTATTAGGCCGTTCTTCTGTTCGGGGCTGTTGAATAAAAACCTATTATTAATTTTTTTTGTTTGATAGATTATTTTTTTGTTTGAGCGAGACCAGGTGTATAAAGTTTCATAAAAACTTTTTAATGTTTCTTTGTAGCTTTCTTTTGCAAGTAAATCTAATTCATGATTAGCAAGATCAGGGAAGGCGATAGATAAGTTTTTCTTAGTCACTTTAAATGGAGATAGAAATCTTAAAATGCTTATAGGTAGAGCTTTAAAAACACAATCCCAGATAAGAAATGCAAGTTTCAATGGAAAAATAGTAAAAATATAAAAAATGATTTTCATTTAAAGTTTTCTTTCTAATTATCGTCCTTTAATTATCAATTTTATAGATTTATCTATCGGAGTTACACAAAAACCCTATAGATATAATTAAAATAGCTGCATAATGTAATCTTCTTATACATGAAATATAAAGGGTTATTTTGACAGCAAAAACAATGGAAGAACTGGTGGCTCTATGCAAAAGAAGAGGGTTTATATTTCAATCCAATGAAATTTACGGAGGCTTGCAGGGTCTATATGATTATGGACCGTTAGGTGTTGAGCTCAAAAACAACTTGAAACAGTCCTGGTGGAGAGAAATGGTTTTTGATAGAGATGATGTTGAGGGGTTAGACGCTTCAATATTAACAAAGCCAAATGTTTTAAAATTTTCAGGCCACGAAGATACTTTTACTGATCCACTTGTAGATTGTAAAGATTGTAAGTCTAGGTGGCGTGCTGACCAATTAAAGTCAGGTAAATGCCCATCTTGCGGATCAAAAAAACTAACAGATCCCAGGCCTTTTAATCTTATGTTTAAAACTTCAGTAGGGCCGGTTGAAGACAAAGATTCGTTTGCCTATCTAAGACCAGAAACAGCCCAACATATTTTTACAAACTTTAAGAATGTTGTAGATTCAACGTCTAAGCAGCTTCCGTTTGGAATTGCGCAGATTGGTAAAGCTTTTAGAAATGAAATTACTCCTAGAAATTTTGTATTTCGAGTTAGAGAGTTTGAACAAATGGAGCTTGAGTTTTTCGTCGCCCCTGGAACGGATGAACAATGGCATGAGTCTTGGGTTGAGGCAAGGTTAAATTGGTGGGATGAGCAGGGTATAAGCAGAAATAGTCTTAAGCTCTACCATGTTCCTGAAGATGAGCTTGCTCATTATTCAAAAGCTACAGTTGATATTATGTATAAATTTCCTCATGGACTTGAAGAGTTGGAGGGAATCGCTAACCGAACAGATTTTGATTTGGGGTCGCATAGTAAGAATCAAGCTGAGTTGGATATCCAATCTAGTGTTTTAGAAAACAATGAATCAAACGCAAGACTGGCAACACAAGATCAAGAAACAAAAAAATGGACTGTTCCGTATGTAATTGAGCCTTCGGCTGGAGTCGATAGAGGTGTTCTTGCTGTGTTAAATGAAGCATATACAGTTGAGGAGCTCGATGATGGCAAAACAAGAACGGTTTTAAATCTAAAGCCTCATCTTTCACCAATCAAAGCTGCGGTTATACCCCTCAAAAAAAATCATGATGGTTTGGTTGAAATTGCATCAAACATAAAAAAAGATCTCCAGAAGCTAAGATTAGGGCGGATATTGCTTGAAAACTCAGGAAATATTGGAAAAAGTTATAGGCGCCATGATGAAATTGGCACTCCTTTATGCATCACTGTTGATTTTGATACTCTTGAAGACAACTCTGTAACAATTCGTGACAGAGACACAATGCAGCAAACAAGAATAGAGACATCAAAGCTCTCAAACTATTTGGAGGGCTTGATATTAAAGTAGACAAAAGTCTATATTTAATAAGTTTAAATAATTAGTATTGTTATATTTTATTTGGTTTTTTTATCAAGCCTGATTATCGTCTCTTTAACTATTTTTGTTTGTTCGTTTTTTTTCTCCACTCAATCAGTTCATTATATTGGAAAAATGTGGATTTTATTTATTTTAAAGTCCCTAAAAGTGCTCTGCGGTATAGGTTGGAATATTAAGGGAATAGAAAACATCCCTAAAACCCCATTCGTTATGGCTGCTAACCACCAAAGCCCATGGGAGTCTTTTTTTCTTCAAACATTGTTTATACCTACCAGCAGCATAATGAAGAGAGAAATTCTTATCATTCCTTTTTTTGGTTGGGCAATCTCTAGACTTAAGCCGATTTCAATAAACAGAAAATTAAAAATTGAAAGTCTAAAAAGGGTTATTGTGGATGGGGGCCAAAGAATTAGAGAGGGGTATGCTGTATTGGTTTTTCCAGAAGGCACAAGAAAAAGTCCAGAGGATGGTATTGGGAGGTTTGGAAATAGTTGTGGTGTTTTGGCATCTAATGAAGCAGTTCCGATTATTCCTATTTGTCACAACTCAGGTAAATACTGGGTAAATAAGTCTTTTAAAAAAAATAGTGGAGATATAAATATAGTTATTGGCAAGCCTATCATTGGCTCTGATCCAAAGAAGTTAACAGAAGAAGCTCGCTCCTGGATTGAAAAAGCCTATTCAGAAATTAACTAGATATCTAAATTTGATACTGAAAGCGCATTTGTTTCTATAAACTCTCTTCTAGGCTCAACATCATCGCCCATTAAAGTTTCAAACATATCAGTTGCATCTTGAGCGTCTTTGATGTCTACTCTCATCATTCTTCTGTTCTCAGGGTCCATTGTTGTTTCCCAAAGTTGGTCTGGATTCATTTCTCCTAAACCTTTATACCTTTGGACATCGATTCCTTTAGAACCTGATTTAGAAAACTCTTTTATGGCTTGATCTTTCTCACCTTCATCAGAAGCATAAACAAAGGACTTTCCTTTGCTAATTTTATATAAAGGTGGCATCGCTATATATACGTGCCCTCTTTCTAAAATATCAAAATATTGTTGGTAGAAAAAAGTTAAAAGCAGTGTCCTGATATGGGATCCATCTACATCAGCATCTGTCATAATTATAATTCTATGGTATCTAAGTTTTTCTAAATCAAAGTCTTCTGTTCCAATGCCGCAACCCATTGCTTTGACCAAAGTTCCTATTTCGGCTGATGAAAGCACTTTATCAATTCTAGCTTTTTGAACATTTAGAATTTTTCCTTTTAATGGCAATATAGCCTGATATTTTCTGTTACGCCCTTGTTTCGCAGATCCGCCTGCTGAATCACCCTCTACCAAATATATTTCAGATAGAGCAGGGTCTTTTTCTTGACAGTCTGCTAACTTACCAGGAAGGCCAGCCAACTCTAAAACCCCTTTTCTCCTGGTCATTTCTCTAGCTTTTCTAGCCGCTTCTCTTGCAAGGGCTGCTTCAGAGACTTTAGATAATATTGCTAGAGCTTCTTTTGGGTTTTCTAGCAAAAATTCATTAAGTCCCTTGTTTAAAACGGAACTAACTATCCCTTCTACTTCAGACGATACAAGCTTTTCCTTGGTTTGAGATGAGAATTTTGGATCTGGCACTTTAACTGATATAACAGCAATTAAACCCTCTCTAACATCTTCTCCAAGCAATTCTACTGGGGAGTTTTTGTTTAGCGCTTCTTTTTTAACAAATGCCTTTAAAACCCGGGTTAGGCTTGATCTAAAGCCAGATAGGTGGGTTCCTCCATCTTTTTGAGGAATGTTGTTTGTATAACATAAGACACTTTCGTTATATGAATCGTTCCACTGCATTGCAACCTCAACCGTTACACCTTCTTGGCCCCCTTCACACTGAACTGTCTGGCATAAGGCGTGCTTCCTTCCTCTAAGATAATCAACATAGCTTGATACGCCGCCTTCATTCTTAAATTTTTTTGATTTGCCGGTTCTGGCATCCATTACCTCAATGCTGACCCCTGCATTTAGGAAAGAAAGCTCCTGGATCCTTTTATTTACTCGGTCAGCTTCAAAGTTAATTGAGGTAAATATTTTATCAGATGCGCTAAAAGTAATCTCGGTTCCGGTCTCCTTAGATGCTTTAATCTTTTTAAGTTTAGTTTTGGCCAAGCCTTCACTATATTTTTGTTGATACATACCCCCGTCTCTGCATATAGTTAAAGTTAACTCCTTAGAAAGGGCGTTTACCACAGAAACGCCAACGCCATGAAGGCCTCCTGATACTTTATATGAATTATCATCAAACTTTCCACCTGAATGAAGTGTTGTCATGATCAATTCAGCAGCAGGGACCCCCTCGCCTTTATGGGTGTCTACAGGTATTCCTCTTCCATTATCTTTAACAGTGATTGACTCATCTTTGTTGATTATAATGTCTATCTTAGAACAGTGGCCTGCCATTGCCTCATCTATACAGTTATCCACTACCTCAAAAATCATATGATGAAGCCCAGAACCATCATCTGTATCTCCTATGTACATACCAGGCCTTTTCTTAACAGCCTCAAGGCCTTTTAAAACTTGAATATTAGAGGAATCGTATTTTTTGTCTTCTGATTTCTTTTTTGGCATTTTTTTTATTTTAATTGTTCCACGTGGAACTTTTTAAATGATTGTTTTTTATCCTTTATTTTACTATCAAATAGGTCAACAATGTTTGAAAAAACGAAACGATTTTCAATATATTTCAAAGTAGGTAAAAAGCACTCTAGCATCTCTCTATCTAGCTCTGACGAAAGGTCATCAAGAAGAAGAATGGGGCTTAGGTTAAATGACCTTCCTAAATATATATTTTGTGAAAGTGACCACAGGATTGAAAGCAGTTTTTGTTCGCCTCGTGAAAAAATATCTTTTATTAGTGAGCCCTTACTTTCAAATATAACATCTGCTTTATGAGGGCCGGCTGTTGTAGTTTTTCTTCTTAGGTCAACATTGTTTGTATGTATGAGGCTTTCCATTAAACCTAAGTTATTGTTAAAACCAGATTTTAGGCGTATCTCCAAGTCAGAAAAAATATCAGCTCTTTTATTTTCATGGGCTAAACTATTAACCAGGCCATCATAAATTTTTTTTACTTCAACAATTAGATTTTCTCTCAAAAGATTTACCCTTTCCCCACAATCAACTAAGTGCGGGTCATAGGCTTTTGCTTGAGCTATATCTCCAATTTTTAGCGCAGAATTTCTTTGTTTTAAAGATCGAAAATAGCCAAACCAATCTTTTGCATAATCAGGAGAGGCAATAAAAAGCCCCCTATCTAGCTGTTTTCTTCTGTATTCTGGAGCATTATCGTTATAAAAGAAGGTCCTACTATCAATAGAAAACGAGGGGAAAGCTCTCACCAGCTCACTTATAGTCACTTTAGAGTTATTAATTTTAATATTAATGGGTTTTGTTCTAGATTTTTTTACCTCTAAAATTGAGCCACTAGTATCGTCATAAGCTTTGATAGAAAAAGCCTCATGGCCTTTTTGGATGAGAGACTCAAGATTGGATGTTCTAAACGACCTGCCTGAGCTCGCAATATAAATAGATTCAAGTATTGAGGTCTTCCCGCTGCCATTTTTGCCATAAAATAGGGTGGATTTAAAAGAAAGATCGATAGATAAAAAATCAAAGCACCTAAAGTTTCGCAGCTCTATCTTTGAAAAAGCCACTAACCTAGATTAGGAGTGGCATTACAACATATTTTGGGCTATCGCTTCCTGGTGGTGTGAGTAGGCAGCTTTTATCTGATCCAAAGAAATTAATATGGCATGTGTCAGCTTGCATATGAGACATTATTTCTTGGAGGTATGTAACATTAAAAGCAATATCTAACTCTTCTCCATTGTATGTTGCTGGAAAAAATTCTTCAGCCTCTTCCTGTTCTGGATTGTTTGCTGAAATTCTTACACCATCATTAGATGTAATTAATCGAATGCCTTTATATTTCTCACTTGATAAAACAGAAACCCTGCTAAGAGTTTCTGAGAAATCTTTAACATTAATTTCTAAAACCGAGCTTTCGCCGGAAGGAATTACCTGTTGATAGTCTGGAAATTTACCGTCTATTAATTTACTTTTAAAAACCAAATTTCCGACTGTAAGCTCCAAAGAAGCATCGTTAATTTTTAACTCCGCATCTCCATCTTCGTCAGATAAAAATTTTGCCATTTCATTAATTGATTTTCTAGGGATGATTCCAGAAAAAGAGTTATCAGATTGGGTTGAAAGATTGGCAACTGCTAAGCGATGTGCGTCTGTTGTAACGGCTGTAATTTCCCCACCACTAATTGATAAATATAAACCATTTAAGTAATGCCTCCAATCTTGATTGCCCATAGCAAACGATGTGCTTCTTATTAACTCTCTTAGTTCTTTAGCGGGAATAACAAGCGGTGAATCTCCAGACTCTATATCAAAGATAGGAAAGTCAGCGCTGGGAAGCGTTGATAGTGAGTACTTACCATTTGTTGTATTAATATTTAATTTATCGCCACTCAATGATAATTTTATTTCTTCTCCGTCTGGAATTAATCGGCAAAGCTCGTTTAATTTTTTGGCTGATGTTGTTGTTTTTCCTGCAGATGTTACGCTTGATAATGGGCCGCTTGTTGTCACCTCTGATTCAAGATCTGTGGCTGTTAATTTAAATGAATTTTCATCAACCTCAAACAATATATTTGCAAGTATTGGAAGTGTTTGTCTTTTTTCTACGACGCCCAAGGTAGAGTTAAGAGCTGAAACAATATCCTCTTTTTTAACAATGATTTCCATTTAATTTGTTAGTGTCCTATTTAGGTTTCTATAATCCTCTTCAAGCGAGGGAATTTCTTTTCTTAACTCTTTAATCTTACTACAGGCGTGGAGAACAGTAGTATGATCTCTTCCATTAAAAGCTTCACCAATTTCGGGGAGACTGTGATTTGTTAATTCTTTTGTCAGCGCCATTGCTAATTGTCTTGGTCTGGTGATAGATCTACTTCTTCTTTTTGACAAAAGGTCTGATAATTTAATATTGTAATATTCTGCTACAGTTTTTTGAATGTTGTCTATGCTTACCATTTTTGCAGAAATAACAAACAGGTCTTTTAAGGACTCTTTTACAAACGGAATGTCTATCTCTTGATCAGCAAAGCGAGAATTTGCAACCACTCTTTTTAATGCGCCCTCTAGCTCTCTGATGTTTGATCTAATTCTTTCTGCTATATATATTGCGCAATCATTTGGTAGGGCGACGCCCATCGAGTTTGCCTTACTTAAAAGTACTGCGGCACGGGTTTCAAGCTCTGGTGGTTCAATAATAACCGGCAAACCCCAACCCAACCTAGATTTTAAACGCTCTTCAAGGCCATCAATCTCTTTAGGGTATTTATCACATGTAAGTATCATCTGATGGTTTCGGTCTAGAAGCGTGTTAAATGTATGAAAAAACTCCTCTTGTGACTGCTCTTTCCCTGCAAAAAACTGGATATCATCGATCAAAAGAGCGTCGGCATTCCTATAAAACTCCTTAAACTCACTCATAGCACCTAATTGAAGGGCTTTTACCATATCTGCAACAAATTTTTCTGAATGAACGTA